>CAZUFO010000096.1:0-8064 GCA_964619615.1 uncultured Lutibacter sp.
TATTTCTAACGGACTGCAAAGGTATAAAGTTTTCTTTTTTATACAAAACTTTTTAAACTATTTTTTCTATATTTTTTCACACATGATATGCACGCTGTTTTTCTTTCCTTCTATTTAGTTGTCTTTTCAACGAATCTACTGCCAACGCTACTCCTTCCTCAAAGGTCTTACATGTTTTTTTAACCATAAAGTCATTACCTGGAACGTTAATTTTTACCTCAACTATTTTATTTTCTTTTTCACTTGTTTGTTGCACTTTTAAAAACACCTCAGAATCTACCACCTTGTCATAATATTTTTCTAAAGCTGATACTTTTTTCTCTACAAATTCTACTAACTCTTTGTCTGCATTAAAATTAACCGACTGAACAAATACTTTCATAAATAATTATTTTTTATTGCTCCTAGGATGAGCTTGGTTATACACTTCTTTTAACTTACCCAAACTACTATGGGTATATACTTGTGTGGACGCTAAACTTGAATGGCCTAGCAACTCTTTTACAGAATTTAAATCTGCACCTTCATTCAACAAGTGCGTAGCGAACGAATGTCGTAAAACATGAGGGCTTTTCTTAACCTTCGTAGATACCGTACTAAAATAGCTATTTATTATTCTATAAACAAGTGTTGGATATAATTTATTTTGCTTCGCTGTAAAGAAAAGGTACTCAACATTTGAATTTTCTTTTGCTCTCGCAATCAAATATTGACTTAAAGACTCTTTAACAGAACTTAATAACGGAATGATTCTTTCTTTATTTCTTTTCCCTAAAACTTTAATAGAATTGTTTGAAAAATTAATATCTTTTAAAGTAATGTTTATCAATTCGTTTCTACGCATACCAGTTGAATATAACAATTCAACAATTAGCTTATTCCTTATTGATATGAAATCAGATTCAGCATCCAATTGATTGATAACGGCAACTATTTCTTTTTCAGAAAAAGGAACTTGTACTCTTTTAGAAACTTTTAAGGCTCGATGCTTAGCAAGAGGGTTCTCTTGTGTTTGTTTTGTTTTTTGAAGGTATTTATAAAACGTCTTTAAACTACTTACCTTCCTATTAACAGTTCTATTAGTTACTCCTTTATCAACTAAAGAAACAATCCAAGATCTAATTTGTGAATAATGAATAGCAACTATAGCGTCTTGATTGTAATTCTCATTACAAAATTCCTGAAAGGAACGTAAATCATTTTTGTAGGCAGTAATGGTATGTTCCGAATATTTCTTTTCGAAAGAAAGGTAATCTAAAAATGATTTTATAGGCATAAAAAAAACCGTTAGAAAACAAATTTACGAATTCTAACGGAGTATTTTTATATTAAAGAAATATTAACCTTGTTCTTCTTGTGTTCTTAATCTCTGAACATAAGCAGCTTTAATATTTCGTGCTCTTTTAACTACAGACGGCTTATCAAATTGTTTACGAGAACGTAAATTTTTCATCGTCTTAGTACGATCGAATTTTCTTTTAAAACGCTTAAGCGCTCTATCGATATTCTCTCCTTCTTTTATTGGTATAATCAACATAACTTAGTTCCTCCTTTCTTCGTTCTCCTAATTTATTTTTAGGGTGGCGCAAAGATATAACTAAATTAATAATTAACAATCAAAAATGAATGATTTATTTAGGTTGCAGGTTTGTAATCTTTTTTATCAATCACAATTTTGGCTATTACTTCTTTTAAAATCTCTGAAGTTCCACCACCTATTGGTCCTAATCTACTATCACGAAATAATCTTGCCATTGGAAAGTCTTCAACATATCCATAACCACCTAGTAATTGTAAGCATTGGTATATAACTTCATCTGCCATTTTTGTTGAAACCAACTTAGACATACTTGCTTCTTTTACCACATATTGCCCATCGTTTAATCTTTTAGCAACTGAGTAATTAAATTCTTTACTTACTTCTATTTCGCTTGCCATTTCTGCTACCTTATGTCTTAATGCTTGAAACTTGTCAATTGATTTTCCAAAAGCGTGGCGCTCAGACATGTATTGAATTGCGTATTCTAAAGCAAATTCTGCTCGAGCATGTGCATTAATTCCCATTACTAAGCGTTCTAATGCGAAATGTTGCATAATATATGGAAAGCCTTTTCCTTCTTCACCCATTAAGTTTTCTGCAGGAATTACAATATTATCAAATGCTATTTCACCCGTATCGGATGCTCTCCAACCCAGTTTATCTAACTTAGTTGCTGATATTCCTTCTGTTTCTCTATCAACAATAAAAATACTGATCCCCTTCCCTCCTAATTCAGGGTTAGTTTTAGCTGCAACTATTAAATAATCTGAATAAACACCATTGGTTATAAATGTTTTTGAACCATTAATAATATAGCTGTTGCCTTTTTTAATTGCTGTGGTTTTTATACCAGACACATCAGAACCAGCAAATGGTTCTGTAATACATAAACATCCTATTTTATCACCATCAATACTTGGGGTTAAATATGCTTTTTTAATTCTATCATCACCTTCTTTATTAAGGTGTGTCATGGCTAAATATACATGCGCCCACATTGCTGCAGCAAAACCTCCAGAGTTTATTTTCTGTAACTCTTCAAGAAATATAACGGTATAAAATAAATCTAAATTCATTCCGCCATATTCTTCTGGAGAATTTAATCCGAAATAGCCCATTTCTCCAAATTTCTTCCAAATAAAACGGTCGATGGTTCCTGACTTTTCCCATTTATCTATATAAGGACAAACTTCTTTCTGCAAAAACTCTTTAAAACTCTGCCTAAACGATTCGTGTTCTTCTGTAAAATACATGCTATTCATACTATTATAAGGTGTATTATTTAGCCTCCAAATATACGGCGATTCTATCAAACATTTCCAGCGGAAATCCTTCAATATTTTTCAATTCTTCTATTGATTGAATTTCGGCAACTTCCTCTCTATACTGAAAAATCTTCTTTGTAAGTTCGTAATCTATATAAGGCAAACGCAATACTTCTTTAAACGTTGCAGTATTCACATTTAGTTTTTCTATCGTTGGTTTAGATTGGATAGTAAAACGTTCAAAAATTCGGTCAATAACTTCTGGCTTTAACCCATAAACTTCATTTAATTGATCATTAGATAAAAACCCTTGAATAGAATTCCTGTATTTTACTATTCTTTCTGAAAGTGTTTCTCCAACGCCATAAACTACCCTTAATTGCGCTGCTGTTGCAGTATTTAAATCTTGAATAACAATTGGTTCGTTTTTCGATTTAGCGACTTTATTTCTTTTTGACAAGGCTGCTACTTGGCTCTTTACAACCCAATCTGGAAATTTAAAATAGGGTGAGATGACCGCTAATAAACTATCTGATATTTTTGTAACCGATTGAAATTGTTTTGTAGAATTTATATATTTCCCTTTACTTCTATAATCTAGTAATCTATCTATTTCTTTTGTTGACATTCCTAATTTAGAGCCTTTGTAATCTGTAATAAAACTTGGATTGAATGGATATATTTTTGGCTTTCTATTTTCTAATTCAACCAACCGCAAAGAATCTAATTGCTGTTGAAAAAATTTAATATCATTACTATTTTGGTCAGAAATTTTAATTGAAGAAGCGTTTGTTGTAATTGGAATTACAAAAAGGTAAATTAATTGAAAAACAACAATTAGCAGCAACAAAAAGAAAATCCCATTTCGTTGGCGTTTGTTATACCAAAAATGGGATTTTAAATTTTTCATTTTATAAAGTTACTGCTTTATCTATTTTTTATTGCACTCATATATTTATTGAGTTCCTCTTTTACTTTAGGTGCTAATAATACTAGACCAATCATATTTGGTACCATCATCGCAAAAATCATAGCGTCAGAGAAGCCAATTACAGAACCTAAACTAATTGACGCTCCAATAATTACAAATAAACAGAATAATACCTTATAGGCATACTCCATCTTTTTTGATCTTCCAAATAAATAGGCCCAACCTTGATAGCCATAATACGACCAAGAAATCATTGTACTAAATGCAAACAATACAACAGCAATAGTTAACACATAAGGAAACCATGAAATAGCAGATTCAAAAGCTCCTGAAGTTAATAAAATAGCATCTGCATCATTTAATCCTGAATTTGCAGCTGTTACATTTCCTGTAATAACCAATACTAACGCTGTCATTGTACAAACTACAACTGTATCAATAAATGGCTCTAATAAAGCCACCATCCCTTCAGATGCTGCATATTTTGTTTTTACAGCAGCATGTGCAATAGAAGCAGATCCAATTCCTGCTTCGTTTGAAAAAGCTGCACGTCTAAATCCTTGTACTAAAACGCCAACGGCTCCACCTGCAACACCTTCTGGACTAAATGCGCCATTAAATATTTGTACAAAAGCATCACCAATCATATCATAATTAGCAAATATTACAAACAATGAAGCGGCTACATAAATCACCACCATAAATGGTACAATCTTATCTGTTACTTTGGCAATTTTTTTAATCCCTCCAATAATAACAATCCCAACAAGTATTGCCATTACTAAACCAAATACCCAACGGTAACCATTAATAAATGAGTCTTCTCCTCCTGTCATGTGCTCAAACAATTGGGCTGCTTGGTTTACTTGAAACATATTTCCACCTCCAAAAGAACCGCCAATTACAAAAACTGCAAAAACTGCGGCTAATACTTTTCCTAATTTCGTAAACCCTCTTTCTTTTAAACCTTTGGTTAAGTAGTACATTGGACCTCCATAAACAGTTCCGTTTTCATCAATATCTCTATATTTTACACCAAGCGTACATTCAACAAACTTAGATGCCATTCCTAATAGCCCTGCAATAATCATCCAAAAGGTTGCTCCTGCTCCACCAATTGAAACTGCAATCCCAACTCCTGCAATGTTTCCTAAACCAACAGTTGCAGACAGGGCTGCGGTTAATGCTTGAAAGTGAGAAACCTCTCCATCATGATCTTCAATTGCTATTGTTTCAATAGCATCTCCTCCAGGAGTTGAATCTCCTGCACCAACCATAGATTCGTGATGATCAATATCATCATACTTACCTCTAACGATATTGACTGAAGTAAAAAATCCTGTAAAGTTTATAAACTTAAAGTATACTGTAAAGTACAATGCACCAAGAATTAATGGAAACAAAACCCAATATATTTTTATATCACCTCCAAAATTTATTTGATAAAAAATAAGATTAACAAACCATCCGGTAGCATTTCCAAATACTTCATCAATTTGTTGATCTATTCCTTTTTCTTGTGCAAACGTTAGTAACGGTGCTACGAAAAAAAGTAGCGATAGAAGTTTTTTATTCATAATATAAAGTTGGTGAAATTTAATTTAGTTAGCTGATTATACATCGCAATATCATAAAAAAATGAGGTACCATCAAAGTTTTAACATAAATACTTAAAAAAGAGTTTGCAATTTTGCAACTTGTTCTGGACGATCTAACAAAATTAATCTTGAATCTTTAACGAGTTTTGTTGATGCATCTAGATTAATAATATATTCATTATCAGTAGTTTTAAACCCAATTACTGTACATTCAACTTAATTTACAAATCAAATACCGAACTTCTTTTTGTGTAAATCATATCTTTCAATTTTAACAAAAAAGCCAATGTTAAATAAATACCGAATAATAAACCAACAGTTACAAATGATATATAAATAAAAAACAATCGAACATTTGTTGCTCTCATTCCAAGTCTATCTGCCAATCTAGAAGAGACTGCAAACCCATGGCGTTCAAAAAAGTGTCTAATAGAATTAATAAAACTCAAATGCTATTATTTTAATGCAAGATAGCAGTTTTAATTTTGATATTCAAAATAATTATATCCACAAATACAATTTGTTTCCATTGAGTTAATAGTATATTTTTGCTATGAATTTTTCTTATAAAGAAAAAACTAATATTAAAAGATGTCAACTAATAAAAAAAGACTTGGGTTTTTAGATAACTACCTTACGCTGTGGATTTTTATCGCCATGGGAATTGGAGTTTCAGCGGGGTATTTTGCACCAGATTTTCCAACTTATATCAATTCATTCAGTAAAGGTTCTACCAACATTCCTATTGCGATTGGACTCATATTAATGATGTATCCACCTTTAGCAAAGGTGGATTATGCTTTACTTCCAAAAGTTTTTAAAGATGCAAAAATAGTGTCAATATCTTTAATTCTTAATTGGGTTGTTGGTCCTTTTTTAATGTTTTTTCTTGCCATACTATTTTTACACGACTATCCAGAATATATGGTCGGGTTAATTTTAATTGGCTTGGCAAGATGCATTGCGATGGTGTTAGTTTGGAACGATTTGGCTGATGGAAGTAGTCAATATGGCGCAGGATTAGTTGCATTAAATAGCATCTTTCAAGTTTTTGCTTATAGTTTTTACGCTTGGTTTTTTATTACAATTTTACCACCGTATTTTGGCTTTGAAGGTGCAATTGTAGATATTTCAATCATAACTATCGCAGAAAGTGTTGCTATCTATTTAGGAATCCCTTTTCTTTTAGGCATACTCAGCAGAACCATTTTAGTTAAATTAAAAGGTAAAAAATGGTACGAAACAAAATTTATTCCAACCATTTCTCCAATCACATTAATTGCACTGCTTTTTACCATCGTAATTATGTTCTCTCTTAAAGGTGAATTAATTGTTGAATTACCTATGGATGTTTTGATTATTGCTGTTCCGTTATTAATCTATTTTATAGTGATGTTTTTTATCTCCTTCTTTTTAAGCAAAGTAGTTGGCGCAACCTACGACAAAGCCGCTTCGGTTTCTTTTACTGCATCTGGCAATAACTTTGAATTAGCAATTGCGGTTGCCATTGCTGTATTTGGTATTAATTCAGGACAGGCTTTTACAGGTGTAATCGGTCCCTTAGTTGAAGTTCCTGCACTAATTTTATTGGTACGAGTTTCTTTTTGGTTGAAGAAAAAATATTATTAAAAAAAATAATTCACTCCTAATTTTTTTCGAAACAGAATAATTAATGCTCCAGTAAAAAACATCAACAAACTATATACTGCAGGCACAATTGAAAATTCTGGTGCATTCAGAGCAATTGTTGCTAAAGTTATAGCCAAAGTTCCGTTTTGAATTCCAGTTTCAATAGAAATACTTACAGCCTGAGGTCTGGTCAACTTAAATAATACTGCCAAAGAAAAACCAATTACCATTGTAGAAATATTTAATAAAATAGCTGGAAGTCCTGCTTCTGAAAGGTATTCGAAAAACACATCTTTTATACTAAAAACTACTCCAACTACAACCAAAACAAATATAATAGCTGATCCTAGTTTTACTGGTTTTTCCATTTTATTAGCAAATTTCGAAAACTTAGCCTTTACAATCATACCAACCATTACAGGAATAATTACGATTGCAAATAATTGCTTAATCATAGTTAATGAATCAACGGTTATCAATTGACTTTGATTCGAAAATTCTGATAAGGCAAATTGAATAATTAATGGAATTGTAACTATTGATAATACACTTGCAATAGCTGTTAACGAAACCGATAATGCCAAATCTCCTTTTGCCAAATGTGTTAATAAATTAGATGTTGCGCCACCCGGGCAAGCCGCCAAAAGCATGATGCCAATTGCAATTGTTGGTGACAGATCTAAACCTACTGCAATTAAATAACCAATTAAAGGCAAGACGATTAACTGACTAAATAATCCGACAAAAACAGCTTTCGGATAGGTTATCACTCTTTTAAAATCACCTGTGGTTAATGACAATCCCATACCGAACATTATAATTATTAAAGAGAGCGCCAAGATTATTCCAGTAATTGAGGTCATAAATTGTTAGTTTTAGTTTGTAAGTTGTCGAATATAATAAAAAAAGATAGATCGAACTTCACCAAAATTCTCAAATCAATTCTAAAGCGTTGTTTTTTTTTACAATTTGACTTTCTAGTTAAAAAACACTAGCTTCGCTTATCGTACGATATAAATCAATTGAAACTGATGATATCTTATCCATTACCCAACATTAAAAACCGAGACCTTAAGTGAATTTTCCTACCTTTGGAAAATC
>CAZUFO010000097.1:0-7998 GCA_964619615.1 uncultured Lutibacter sp.
AAAGGATCTGATAGTAGTGGAATGGTACAAAAAGAAGAAACAGTATCAATAAAAATACCAGCTGGAGTTTCTGATGGCGTACAATTAAAAGTTACAGGCAAAGGAAATGATGCACCAGGTCAAAATTCTGTTTCCGGAGATTTGATTGTTTTGATTGAAGAAATTCAACATGACACTTTAACTAGAGAAGGAATGAATTTACATTATGATTTATATGTAAATCTTTCTGAAGCTATTTTAGGTGAAAGTAAACAAATTGAAACGGTAACTGGTAAAGTAAAAATTAAGATTGAGTCAGGTACACAATCTGGAAAAATATTGAGGTTAAGAGGTAAAGGTTTGCCAAGTATTGAAAGGTACGGAACAGGTGACTTGTTAGTTCATGTAAATGTTTGGACACCACAAAACCTATCAAAAGAGCAAAAAAACTTTTTTGAACAGCACAAAAATGATGAAAATTTTGAACCAAATCCTTCAAAATCAGATAAGTCGTTTTTTGAAAAAGTAAAAGATATGTTTGCGTAACAAGTGTTACAAATTAAACAGTAAATATGTTATATGTTTGTACTCATTATTAGTCGAAAGACTATTAATTCTTTTTCATAGCAATTTTCCCACTTAAGAAGTTAAGTGGGTTTTTTATTTTACGTATTTTTGTAGCAGCAGACCGTCTTATCGCTTTGTAACTTTTAATTAAGAAGCAAAGAGGAAAGTCCGGACACCAAAGAGTAGCATAGCGGATACATCCGCCGTTTCAATTTTATTGAAAAAGGACAAGTGCAACAGAAAGCAAGTACAGTTCGGCTGTAGTGAAACCAGGTAAACTCTATGCGGTGCAATGTCACGTATATTGGAGCGTTAATAGCAATATTAACTAAGAGTACTCGCTCGATTTCAAGGGGTAGGCAGGTAGAACTATTGAGTAATTGATAGTCTAGATAAATGATAAGAATCCGTTTATTCGGATACAGAATCCGGCTTATAGGTCTGCTTTTTATTTTAATAATTGATGAATGCTTCTTTTTAGACTTATCAGGTCTTCAATAATATACTTCTTAAGTTTACATTTTATTTTGATTATTGAAGACCGGATAAATTTAAGGAGAAACCGAAACCTATTTAAATAATAATTCATTACAATTTTTAAATTATTGATAAAATTTGAGTTTATAATTCTCTAAAACTTAAAATTGAACGATTGAATTATCAATAATAAAATCCTTGTTATTTCAATGACTTACTGCTTTTTTATTTGCTTTTTTATTTCGTAAATTCGCAGAACATATTACACAATAAAATAGTACTGTTATGGCATTTGATATAGAAATGATAAAAGAAGTTTACGCAAGAATGACTTCACGTGTTGATGAAGCTCGAAAAGTTGTTGGTAAACCTTTAACGTTATCTGAAAAAATATTATACAATCACTTATGGGACGGAAATCCTTCTACAGCATTTGTAAGAGGTAAAGATTATGTAGATTTTGCACCAGACAGAATTGCATGTCAAGATGCAACTGCGCAAATGGCATTATTGCAATTTATGCAAGCTGGTAAGAAAAAAGTTGCAGTACCAACCACAGTACATTGCGATCACTTAATTCAAGCAAGAATAGGAGCAGATAAAGATTTACAAGAAGCATTAAATTCAAGTAGTGAAGTGTTTAATTTCTTAGCATCCGTTTCAAATAAATATGGAATAGGATTTTGGAAACCAGGAGCAGGAATTATTCATCAAGTAGTATTAGAAAATTATGCATTCCCAGGAGGAATGATGATTGGTACCGATTCACATACTGTAAATGCAGGTGGGTTAGGAATGGTAGCAATTGGTGTTGGTGGTGCAGATGCCGTAGATGTAATGGCAGGAATGGCTTGGGAATTGAAATTTCCAAAATTGATAGGTATAAAATTAACAGGTAAATTATCTGGTTGGACGGCACCAAAAGATGTTATTTTAAAAGTTGCAGGAATCTTAACTGCAAAAGGTGGTACTGGCGCGATTGTAGAATATTTTGGAGAAGGTGCCATTAGTATGTCTGCAACAGGAAAAGGAACTATTTGTAATATGGGCGCAGAAATTGGAGCAACAACTTCAACTTTTGGTTATGATGCATCAATCGAGCGTTATTTACGTTCTACAGATCGTGATGATGTTGCAGATGCAGCAAATAAAATTGCTCCCTATTTAACAGGTGATACAGAAGTTTATGAAAACCCAGAGCAGTATTTTGACCAAGTTATAGAAATAGATTTGAATGAGTTAAAACCTCATTTAAACGGGCCATTTACTCCAGATTTAGCTACACCAGTTGGTGAAATGACTGAAAAAGCAAAAGCAAATGATTGGCCTTTAAAAGTAGAATGGGGCTTGATAGGTTCTTGCACAAACTCATCTTATGAAGATTTAGCAAGAGCAGCTTCGGTTGCCAAACAAGCGGTAGATAAAAATTTAGTTACAAAAGCAGAATTAGGTATTAATCCTGGTTCTGAACAAGTAAGATATACTGCAGAAAGAGATGGGTTATTACAGGCATTTGAAGATTTAAATGCTAAAATATTTACGAATGCTTGCGGACCTTGTATTGGTCAATGGGCAAGAGATGGTGCAGAAAAACAAGAAAAAAATACGATTGTTCATTCGTTTAATAGAAACTTTTCTAAAAGAGCAGATGGCAACCCAAATACGCATGCCTTTGTTGGTTCACCATCAATGGTTGCTGCAGTTGCAATTGCAGGTCGTTTAGATTTTAATCCGTTAACTGATTCTTTAATTAATCAAAACGGTGAAGAAGTAATGCTAGAAGAACCAACCGGTTTAGAATTACCACCTCTAGGTTTTGATGTTGAAGACGCTGGTTTTGTAGCGCCAATGAAAGATGGAAGTGGAGTAGAAATTACAGTTTCAGAAACATCGGAGAGATTGCAATTATTAACACCTTTTGTGCCATTAACCAATGAAATTAATGGAGCAAAACTATTAATTAAAGCATTTGGAAAATGTACCACCGATCATATTTCTATGGCTGGACCATGGTTACGATTCAGAGGGCATTTAGATAACATTTCTAATAACTGTTTAATTGGAGCAGTAAACGCTTATGGAAAAGCAACAAATAAAGTCAAAAATCAATTGACTGGTGAGTTTGGTGCTGTTCCAGATACTGCAAGAGTTTATAAAGCGGCTGGAGTGAAATCAATCGTTGTAGGTGATCATAATTATGGAGAAGGATCTTCAAGAGAACATGCTGCAATGGAGCCACGTCATTTAGGTGTTGCTGCTGTTATTGTAAAATCATTTGCACGTATTCATGAAACAAACCTTAAAAAACAAGGAATGTTAGGCTTGACTTTTGCTAATGAAAATGATTACGATTTAATACAAGAGGATGATACATTTAACTTTATAGATTTAAATGAATTTGCTCCAAATAAACAATTAACATTAGAAACAGTTCATGCTGATGGTTCAGTAGATCTAATCAAATTAAATCACACATATAATGCCGGACAAATCGAATGGTACAATGAAGGTTCTGCTTTGAATTTGATAAAAAAGCAAAACGCTTAATCACATTTAATTTATAAATTGTTAAAAACTCACAGAATTTCTGTGAGTTTTCTTATTTTACAAAAAGCACTAGTTACATGAACAATCTTTGGTATTTAGAAAGTGCAAATTTATTTAATATCCTTTGTCCGCATAAGTTCAAAGCATACAAAAAAATCACGTATTTAATACTTACGATAAAACCGATTATATTTATTTTACTGATGCTGCTGCCAATAAAGTATTTTTAATAACACAAGGAAAAGTAAAACTAGGTTATTACACAGAAGATGGAACTGAAATTGTGAAAGCAATCTTATCAAAAGGAGAAGTTTTTGGTGAAAAAGCCATATTTGGAGAAGAAAAAAGAAATGAATTTGTGCAATCAATAAATAATAAAACGGCTATTTCCCCAATTTATTCAGATACTTATAAGATTTAATTCAGGATAACAAAAAGTTTACTCTAGGATTTTGTAAGTTTATCAATTTTAGAATTAAAAGATTAGAAATTAGCCTTTATAAAGTGAATAATATTAAAATTAAGACTACATTTATAAGAAATTAGACTAAAAAATGAAGTTAAATAAATCTCACCGTTCTAATATTATTTTTGTCATCATTTTTGCGGTTATATTTTTTACACCGCTTAGAGGCTATATTCAGGTTTTTGTATCACAAATAAAAATGAGCATTCTTTCACCTTCAGTTGAAGATGTTGATAGTAGAATAAAACTCACAAATTATAATTGGAATTTAAAAGGAATTAATACAAACGATTTAAAGTTTGTAGATGCTAAAGAAAAAGTAATCATAGTCAATTTTTGGGCAACATGGTGCCCGCCATGCAGAGCGGAAATGCCTAGTTTACAAAAGTTATATGATGATTATAAAGATAAAATAGAGTTTATTTTTGTCACAAATGAAAATTCTGATACTGTGACACGTTTTTTAGAAAAGAATAATTACACGTTACCATCATTTAATCAATATACAAATACACCGAAGGAATTTAATGTTTCAAGTATTCCTGCAACTTATATTATTAATAAAAAAGGTGAGATTGTTGTTCATGAAGTAGGAGCGGCAGATTGGAATAGCAAGGCAATACGTGTTATACTAGATGAACTATTAGAAAACTAAGAAAGGGAGTTTATAACGCGTAAAATGATTTGACATCCTTTTTTTATCTCTTCAGTTGAGATAGTAAGTGGAGGCGTAAGTCTAATTGCTTTGCCTTCAAATAATAACCAAAATAGGAGTAAGCCTTCATCTAGGCATTTCATAATAATCTTTGAAGCAATATTTTCGTCTTTAACTATCAATGCAAGCATTAAGCCTTTTCCACGAATTTCAAGAATTGCATCGTGCATCAATAACTTTCGAAAGAGTTGTTCTTTTTCTAATGCTTCAGCCATTAATTTAGTAGAAGTGATTTCTTTTACAGTTGCTAAGGCTGCTGCTGCAATTAATGGATGACCTCCAAAAGTGGTAATATGCCCAAGTTTCGGATTTTTCTTTAAACAGGACATAATTTTATGTGAAGACATAAATGCACCGATTGGCATTCCACCACCCAAACCTTTACCAGAAATGATAATGTCTGGAATACATTTATAGTTTTCAAAACCAAAAAATGTTCCAGTTCTTCCAATTCCAGTTTGAATTTCATCTAATATAAATAATGCTCCGACATCATTACATCTCTTTTGAACTTTTTGAAGATAATTATTTGTAGGCTCAATAAATCCTGCTCCACCTTGAATGGTTTCCATAATTATACCTGCAGTTCTCTCTGTAATTTGATTGAGTTGACTTTCATCATTAAAATCTATAAATGAAACACCAGGAATTAAGGGTCTAAATGCCCGGTTTTGTTCTTCTACTCCGCAAACACTCATAGCGCCTTGTGTGTTACCATGATAGCCTTTTTTACATGCAATAATTTCACTTCTACCTGTAAACCTTTTTGCTAATTTAAGTGCGCCTTCTGTAGCTTCTGTTCCAGAATTTGTTAGATAAGCGGTTTCAAAATTAGGTGGTAGATTATCAATAAGTAGTTTAGATAATGCTAATTGTGGTTGTTGAATAAACTCGCCATACACCATAACATGCGTGTATTTTTTAAGTTGATTTTTAATAGCATTTGTAACTTTAGGATGGTTATGCCCTAAACTATTTGCAGAAACCCCAGCAATAAAATCTAAATACTCTTTCCCTTTTGTGTCATAAATATAGGAACCTTTTGCATGTGATATTTCAAGTGCAAGTGGGTGAGGAGTTGTTTGAGCTTGATATTTTAGAAATGCTGTTTTCACTTATCAATTTTTGGTATTACTTTTTCTTTTAGTTCGACCTTGTTAATAAGTGTTGCATCAATGCTGTCTTGTCGTTTTTGTAATTTTTGCATTTCTAATGTTCTCTTCTTAGCTCTTTCTGCATCTTTTAGTTCTTCTAAACGTTGTTCTCTAACTCGATTGCGTTCTTGCTGAATTATGACTTCATCTCCATCATCATGTTTAAAAACATCTTCTTTAGTTAATGGTTTTTCACTTTCTCGCCAAGTAAACCCTTTTAATTTTCGATCATTTACATGAATGTCTTTTTCTGGAAACATTTTTCCGTCTGGTTCACCATTATATTCCACAGTATTCAATTTTTTATTTTCCATGGTTAAATGAATCTTACTCGCTCGCATTTTATGAATACCAATTAATTCACCATCTTCATTTCGTATATATTGTATTGTTTCTGCATTACCATTTACATCAATAGTTCTTAAATCATTATCAATAAATTTTCCTAGAATAGTTCTTCCTTTTGTTTGATTAAATCCAGCAGAATCAATTTGTACCATAAATGCATTTCCTAAAATTTTTAAGGAATCTAATTGATTTGTTTTAGTATCACTTAAAAAATGAATGATATCACCCGTAAGTTGAGACCACAAAACTGGTTTCCAATACATTTTTGTTAAACCTGTTGATTGGATACTTACCAAAGAATCACATTTACCTCTTAAATCTTCTTTGAAAATTTTAACGCGATGAAAGGCTCTTATAATTCTATTTTCAGGCTTTCCAGTAATCAACAAAGTATCTCCATGAATATACAATGAATCTTGTTCGATTAACGAAATGGCTAGTGCACGATTAACAATATAAGCAGAATCTAATGCTCTATAAAACTCGCCATAACCGCCTTTTAAAATACTATTATTTATAGTGTCAGTAACTTTAATATTACCAGTTGCTGATGAAAAACTTTTTGTTTCATCATAATATAAACTGTCGCCTTCAATGAGTCGATCGTCATATTTAATCCAAGAATTTTTTGTTAAGTGCGATATCTTCGTTTTTGTATCATGAAATCCTTTTTCTGTATATACAACGCTTTCATCACCTGTAATTGTTGAGGGTCTAAATAAATAGGCTTTGCCAGAATCTGTAAAGTATTCTAAATGTGCTGTTTTTAATGTTTGATCTGGATTAACAACTACAACGTCATCAAAGGCTTGAAACTTATTTGAATCTAAAAAGTAATTTCCTTTGCTACTTGTAAGAACATTTGTGCTGTCTTTTATAGTGCCGAAGGAATTGTAATATAAATGTTGTTTTGCTCTATCAAAATTCAACTTTTCAGTAGTTAATGTCATTGTTGGGTCTTTCAAAACCACATTTCCCCAAGAAACTGCTAGTTTTTTATTGCCATCATAATTTACAAATTTACTGGTTTGAATAACGGTATCACCTTGGTTTATGACAACATTCCCCATTGCTTTTAAAAAATTTGTTTTCGAATATATTTCTACTCTATCGCATCGAATAGTAGCACCATCAATTTCAACAAAAACATTTTCAATAGCAATAGTTGCATCAGGATATAATTCACTCGTATAAGTTTGACCGGCATTAATAATTTTAATTTTTTTTGCTTGTTGTGCAAAAGTAACGGTTGATATACTTAAAAATAGGAGTACTAAAATATGCTTCATAAACTGATTTTTATACAACAACAAAACTAACTATTAAATGTCGGTTTTTAAATTTTATTGTAATCAAGTTTATATATGTAAAAAGGTTTCTAACAAATGCTAGAAACCTTTAATAGTATTTAGATAAATAAAAATTGATTTTATCTTAAAATAGTTTGTTTTCTATCTGGCCCAACAGAAACAATTGTAATTGGAACTTCAACTTCCTTTTCAATAAAAGAAATATAGTCTAATAAATTTTGTGGCAATTCTTCCGGAGTTGTCATACCGGTTAAATCTGCTTCCCAGCCTTTAAACTCTGAATAAATAGGAGTGATGTTCTCTTCATCAATATTAAAAGGGAAATGAGAAATCTCTTTACCTTTATAGATGTAAGATGTACACACTTTTAAGGTTTCAAACCCTGAAAGCACATCACCTTTCATCATCATTAATTGTGTTACACCGTTAATTTGT
>CAZUFO010000098.1:0-7968 GCA_964619615.1 uncultured Lutibacter sp.
GCGCGTCTCAATGGCTTTATCATAAAAAACGGAATGTATTTCTTCTTGATATTCTCCAACAACCACTGTAACTTCTTTTTTTATAATCCCAGCCTTTTCAAAAGCAATTTCAGGCAATGTTTCACCTAACATTTGGGTATGATCTAACCCAATATTGGTAATAACTGAAACCAACGGAGTAATAATATTTGTAGAATCTAATCGACCGCCTAAACCAACTTCAATAAGTGCGATATCAACATTATGTTTTGCAAAGTAATCGAAAGCTAAACCAACGGTCATTTCAAAAAAAGACAATTTATGAGTGTCAAAAAATGATTTATTTGAACTAATAAAATCAACAACCTCAATTTCTAAAATTAACGCACCATTAATTTTAATTCGCTCTCTATAATCCTTTAAATGTGGTGAAGTATATAAACCAACTTTATAACCTGCTTCTTGCAATATTGATGCAATCATGTGACTAGTTGAACCCTTTCCGTTTGTACCTGCAACATGAATTGATTTGAATTTTCGTTCAGGAAAACCCAATTGTTTTGAAAGCAATATACTATTCGATAAATCTTTTTTAAAAGCTATTTTTCCTTGATTTTGATACATTGGAAGTTGCGTAAACATCCAATTTAAGGTTTCTTTATAGGTCATTAATTGGTCAATGAGAATCTATATTTAATAATTCCGATTTGTTTAACTCCCGCTTTTGAGTCAGCCTCCCAAGTAGTTTTTAAAGCGGCTATTTTTGCTTGTGATAATAAACAGGTTGCTGTATTTGTTGAACCCTTAGCTCCAGGAGTTGCTTTAATAACTTTACCGCTTCTATCTACTTCTATAGTTACAACAACCAAGCCTTCTTCTTCGCATTTGTAATTAGGAGTTGGTCTATTTAAAGGCTTGCGGTTACCTAATTGATAATCGCCAGTTCCTCCACTTCCTCCATTACCGTAATAACCACTTGCATTTGGATCTCCAGTTATTTTGCCTTTATCTCCACTAACATTGTCATTTCCTTCACCTCCAGTTTGTGTGCCTTCAGAATTATTAAGACCTCCCATCATCGCATCTAACTTTCGCTTTTTTTCGTCTTGCTCTTTTTGGATTTTTTCCGCTTCTGCGGCTGCTTTTAATTCAGCAGTAATTCGGGCCTTTTCAGCAGCTTCATCCGCTTCTTTTTTTTCTTTTTTGAATTGCTCTAATTTTATGGAATCTTCCATTTCTTGGGTCATCACTTCTTCTGCTGGAGCATCATCTTCTGGACTTGATTCTTCTACTTTTTCTTCAACAATTTCTTCTTTAGTAACTTTAGGTTTTACTCGTGTTTTAATTGGTTCTGTTGGTTGAATATTACCACTTCCCATTTCAGAAGTTCCAAAGTTTACAGCAATTCCAGATTCAATTGGTGGGTCTAAATATTTCATTCCAAAAAAGAAAATCAATAACAAAATCAATATCATTATGATTGTTGTTATCGTAGCCGATTTTCGTTTATGAATGGTATCTAAATACTTCATTTTATTTAGGTTTGACCGCTAAAATAACTTTAAAGCGATTCCTGTTTGCAATATCCATCACCATAACCGCATTTTCAATTGGCACACCTTCTTCCGCTCTTAAAAGTACCGTTGGCTTATCTTGACCCGCTAGTAATGCTTTTAATTGTGATTCAATTTGTGATGCAGCAACCTTTTCATTATTGATAAAGTACTGTTGATTTTTCTTAATACTAACCGAAACATTTTTAGTGTTGGTAGATTTCCCTTTTGCGGTTGGCAAAATCATATCCAATGCATTTGGTGCGTTAGATGTTAACATAAAAAACACCAACAACAAGAAAACTATATCCGTCATAGAACTCATACTGAATTCTGGACTTACTTTATTTCTACTTTTAAATTTCATGATTCCTAATTTATCTAAAACATTTCGCTTCGACTCCGCTTTGCGAACAACTTATCAATGCGCATTGAGCGAAGTTGAAGTGTAATTATACAGGTTCGTTTAATAAATCTAAAAATTCAACCGCTTTTGCTTCCATTTGATGAATCACCTTGTTTGTTTTAACAACAACATGGTTGTATGATATATAAGCAATAATACCAACAATTAATCCTGCAACAGTTGTTGTCATTGCTACATTTATTCCACCTGCCAAAGCACCCATATCTGCTTGTCCACCGCTCGTTGCCATTTCATGAAATGCTAAAATCATTCCAATCACTGTTCCTAAAAACCCAATCATTGGTGCTGCACCTGCAACAGTTGCTAACATACTTACATTTTTTTCTAACTTATAAACTTCTAAAGTTCCTGCGCTTTCAATTGCCGTATTTATATCTTCTAAAGGTTTCCCTATTCTAGAAATACCCTTTTCAATTAACCGGGCTTCAGGTGAATTAGTTTGCGCACACAACACTTTGGCAGCCTCTAATTTTCCATTCACAACCTGATCTTTAATTTGATTCATAAAATTATCATCCGTTTTAGAAACAGCATTGATGGCAAAAATGCGTTCAAAATAAATATAGAGCGCAGCAATTAGCATCACCAATAATATGGTTATAATTACCTGACCTCCTATTCCGCCATCCATAATTAAATTATAGATGGAAAGTGTTTTTTCTTCTGACAAAACTTCTTCTAAAACTTCTTGGGTTTCTTGTAGCATTTTTAGTATTCTTTAAAATTTATTTGGGTTACTTTTTAAATAACGAAATTAACTATCGGAAATTGCAGTAACAAATTTATTCCATAAAAAAACATGAGAAAAATATCGGGTGTATTAAGCCCTAATTACACTAGTTCTTGCAATGCAATTTCAAATGCAGTCTTACTAATATCAGTTTTATAAGGATGTAATTGATGTGCTTTTTCTAATGCATTTTTTATGATTGTTGATGTATCATTAAAAATAGCTTCATCCTTCATTGGCAATTCAATTTTAGACTCCATTAAATATGCAAACACTCTTGCGATTCCACAATTTGAAATAAAATCTGGAATTAAACTTATTTTTTTGTCAGTGAATTCCATAATGGGTCCGAAAAATATTTCAACATCAGCAAAAGGAACATTTGCACCTGGAGAGATTACTTCTAAGCCAGCATCAATCATTCTTGCAACTTGATCTTTAGTTACCAATCTCGATGCCGCTGCTGGTATAAATATCTCTGCGGAAACCGACCATATCTTCTCATTAATTTCGTCAAAAGGAATCATGTCTTCAGAAACCAACATATTTCCATGTTTGTTTAAAAACATCGCTCTAACTTCTTCTAAGGAATAGCCTTCTTCTTTAATTACGCCGCCAACTCTGTCGATAATTCCAACAACTTTTGCGCCTAATTGTGTTAAATAATAAGCGGAGGCAGATCCAACATTTCCAAATCCTTGAACAATAACTCTTTTATCTTTAAGGTTACCTCCATACAAATCATAGTAATGCTTCACAGCTTCAGCAACACCAAAGCCTGTCAACATATCTGCAACCGTATATTTTTTACTTAAATCTGGCGAATATTTTTCATCTTCAATTACCTTAATAACACCGTAGCGCAACTGTCCAATTCTATTTATTTTTTGTGATTCAGTCGGCTTAAAATGTCCATTAAAAACACCTTCTTGCGGATGCCAAACTCCACAATTTTCCGTTAACGGAATCACATCATGAATTTCATCAACATTTAAATCGCCACCAGTACCATAATAATGTTTTAACAAAGGTGTAACCGCTTGATACCATCTTTCTAAAACACCTCTTTTCCTTGGATCGTTAGGGTCAAAATTAATTCCCGATTTTGCACCTCCAATTGCTGGACCTGAAACGGTAAATTTTACTTCCATAGTTTTTGCTAAAGAAAGCACTTCATTCATATCCAATCCTTTCCTCATTCTTGTTCCTCCACCTGCAGCACCACCTCTAAGTGAATTTATTACAGTCCACCCTTCCGCTTCTGTTTCTTTATCGCGCCAGTGAAATACTATTTCTGGCGGCTTACTTTCGTACTTTTTTAATAATTCTTTCATCTTAATTAATATTTATTTCGGAACATAAATAAGACCACTACTATGATCTTTACTCGCTCCAGTAACACTTTTTAAACAGTTTGTTTTATTGTTAACTCTCAATAATCCTAAAAAAGAAAAAATTAGCGCTTCTTTAAAGTCAATTATTTCTTTTGACGGAATTACAACTTCATTAGATAATTGCTTTTTTAATTGCTGAATTAAAAACACATTAAAAGCACCTCCGCCAGTAATTAACATATTCCCTGAAGTTGTTATTTTTTCAGAAATTTGACAAACAATATGCTCAATAAAAGTTCTTAATACATCTTTTTCTGATAATTCATATTTCGAAATAATCGGGAAAATCACCTCAACAACAAATTCATATCCTAATGATTTTGGCTCAAAATCATTATAAAATGGTAGATTGTTTAACTCTTCCAAAAGTTGAGTATTATTTTCTCCCTGAGAAGCAAAAACTCCTTTATCATCATAATCAAATCCTAATAATTTTGCATAATGATTCATCACTATGTTTACAGGGCAAATATCAAAAGCTTTTCGCTCTCCTTTATTATTAAAAGAAATATTTGCGAATCCACCCAAATTCAAACAATATTCATATTCACTAAACAATAATTGATCGCCTATTGGAACTAACGGGGCTCCTTGACCGCCTAGTTTTACATCTTGAGTTCTAAAATCGCAAATAACTTTATGTTGAGTTACCGTAGAAATTGTTTCACCATCACCAATCTGCAATGTAATTCCTTCTTCGGGTTTATGAAAAATGGTATGCCCATGAGAAGCAATAAAGTCAATTTTTCCTATTGAATTATCTTTTATAAAGTTATTTATTAAATCACCCAAATAATTTCCATATTCAATATCCAATTTCTCTAATTCAGGCGTACTTTTATTAAAAGCCTTTTTTAATTTGTTTTCCCAATCTTTAGAATACTCATAAGTTTCACTTTTAATAATCGTGTAAGAATAGGTTTCATCTTCATTAATAAACGATACATATACTAAATCTACACCATCTAAAGATGTGCCACTCATTAATCCAATAATATATGTTAACTTATCATTCATTTTGCAAAAATACAAATCATTTTACGATCTAGTAAATTATCATTTCAATAAAAAAAATAACTAAAAATTCGTTATATTTGCCAAATATCATAATATATCCTAAAAATTTTAAACATTATGAATTTTAATTTATCCGAAGAGCAACTAATGATTCAAGAAGCAGCAAGAGATTTTGCAAGAAATGAATTACTACCTGGTGTTATTGATAGGGATGAGAAGCAAGAATTCCCTACAGAACAAGTAAAAAAAATGGGGGAACTCGGGTTTTTAGGAATGATGGTTGATCCAAAATATGGTGGTGGTGGAATGGACGCTATATCTTACGTTTTAGCGATGGAAGAAATTTCTAAAGTAGATGCTTCGGCATCAGTTGTAATGTCAGTAAATAATTCACTTGTTTGCTGGGGATTGGAAACTTACGGAACTGAAGAACAAAAACAAAAATATTTAACTCGATTAGCAACTGGCGAAATCATCGGAGCATTTTGCTTGAGTGAACCTGAAGCAGGAAGTGATGCCACTTCACAAAAAACAACTGCTATTGATAAAGGAGATTATTACCTATTAAACGGAACAAAAAACTGGATTACCAATGGTAATACTGCAAGTGTATATTTAGTGATTGCCCAAACTGATATAGAAAAAGGACATAAAGGTATCAATGTGCTGATTGTTGAAAAAGATATGGAAGGTTTTGTGGTTGGAAATAAGGAAAATAAATTAGGTATTAGAGGATCCGATACCCATTCATTAATGTTTACTGATGTTAAAGTGCCTAAAGAAAATAGAATTGGTGAAAATGGATTTGGATTTAAGTTTGCTATGAAAACATTAGCAGGCGGAAGAATTGGAATTGCATCTCAAGCTTTAGGAATTGCATCAGGCGCCTATGAATTAGCTTTACAATATTCAAAAGAACGGAAATCTTTCGGAAAAGCAATTAGTGAACATCAGGTAATCGCATTTAAGTTGGCAGATATGGCAACAGAAATAGATGCGGCTAGATTGTTATGTATGAAAGCTGCTTCTGATAAAGATCAAGGAAAAAATTATGACCGCTCCGGCGCAATGGCGAAACTGTTTGCTGCTGAAATGGCAATGAGAGTAACTATTGAAGCTGTTCAAATTCATGGCGGATATGGTTTTGTAAAAGAATATCATGTAGAACGAATGATGCGAGATGCAAAAATTACACAGATATACGAAGGTACTTCTGAAATTCAAAAAATTATAATCTCGAGAGGGATTCTGAGAGATTAAAATACTTTTTGTTATAATCTTAAGAGATTAGTTTTATTTCAACAAAAAAACAACAAAATTGAACAATCCGGCTTAATAGTCGGATTTTTTTTGCATTAAATTTAACAAAGTGCCATTTTTATTATATCCTCAAATTTCTTAATAAAATTTATCAATACCCTATTTCAGACATACTAGAAAACTTCATATTTAATACTTTATAAGTATTTACTATTGTTTTTTGCATATCAATATTTGAATATTTGTTGTTTTAAATTTCATACCCCCTAAAAATTAGGGGGTGATATTTTTTTGATATACTTTTGAGCCATAAATCAAATAAAAAACAATTTAAACAAACAAATCATGAAGAAAATTTTATTAGGAGTATTACTAACCTTTAGTTTAAGCTCATTTGCACAATTCGATTTAGGAGCAGACATTCAGTCACGTTATATATGGAGAGGACTTCAATTAGGCGGAAACAGCGCAAGCATTCAACCTTATATTGAATACTCAACTGGAAAATTCGCTTTCGGTGCATGGGGAGCATATAATTTAGGCGGTACTGGGCAAGGTAATGAAGCAGATTTATATATGACTTTCTCTGCAAGCGAAACTATATCTATAACATTAACTGATTACTTTTTTCCAGCAGATGGAAATTTTAATGGATACTGGCCATATAACGCAGGTCATGTTTTTGAAGCAATGGTTTCTTTTTCTGGAACAGAAAAATTCCCAATCGGAATTACAGTAGCAACCAACATAGGCGGCGCTATAAAATACGATGATGGTGGTGATGAAAAAAGCGCTTACTCAACATATGTAGAACTTAGTTACGGAAAAACAGTTGGAGATATTGATTTAGCAATTGTAGCTGGTGGTGTGTTTTTAGACGACAACAGTTATTATTTCACTGACGGTTCTGGATTTATAAATTTAGGTTTTAGCGCTGCAAAAGAAATTCAAATTACAGAAAAATGGGCATTACCGGTAAATGCTGGTTTGACTTTCAATCCTGATTCTGAAGATATCTTTATCACATTCGGATTCTCAATTTAAACAAAAACACATGAAAAAAATAGAAGCAATTATCAGAAAATCAAAATATTCCGAAGTAAAAGAAGCATTACATGCTGTTGGAGTTAACTTCTTCACCTACTGGGATGTAACAGGAAAAGGAAATGAAAAAAAAGGACATGTTTATAGAGGCGTAAGCTATAGCACTAGTTCCATTCAACGAAGATACCTTTCTATTGTAGTTAATGACGACTTTGAAGAAGTTACCATTAAAGCAATATTAGAATCTGCAAGTACAGGCGATGTAGGTGATGGGAAAATATTCGTGTCAGACATCAAAGAATCTTACAGAATTAGAACTGGAGAAAAAGGTGGAGACACACTTAACTAATCATTAACCAAACAAATTTACAAACACAATTATGGAATTACTTACTATAAATAATGTATGGATGATGATCTGTACGGCGCTTGTTTTCTTTATGCACCTAGGGTTTTCACTCTTAGAAATAGGGTTGACAAGACAAAAAAACACCATTAACATTCTTTTTAAGAATATATTTATTAACACAGTTGGATTATTACTTTACTGTTTAGATGGTTACA
>CAZUFO010000099.1:0-7927 GCA_964619615.1 uncultured Lutibacter sp.
TCACTCATTTTTGGTTGACGCCGTTGATAAGGTAAAAGTTGTTCTTTTGATATTTCTTGTAATACTTCCAATATTCTTTTGTAATTCGCATTTAAGTTGTTCATTGTAAATGATTTATGGTTAAATCAATCTACTGATTATCAGTGAAATGGACAGCTTTTTTACCTGAAAAAGAAACTACAAAACAACATAAAATCAACAAGTATTCGTTTTCTTGTTCTTCTGATTATTGTTGTGGGAGTAATACATTTGCTGATTTAGCAGATTCGGAGTTTCCAAATAATTTTGATATCACTCATTCAGTTTCATTAGCATCCACTTATTCATTAAATAATTTGGATGTTTCTGCAGGTTTGAATTGGCATTCTGGAAAACCAACTACAAAACCAGTAAATGGAAATGAGCCTGCAAACAGTAGTCGTTTAGATGATTATATGCGAGTGGATGTTTCTGCACAGTATAGATTTAGACTCTCGAAAAGCATAAACGCAACTGCAGGAATTTCCATTTGGAATTTGCTAAACAAAGAAAATAGTACTAATTTCTCAGGAATGACAAACTTGATTTTTTGTTTTAATTCTTAAGTAGACAATAAATCGCCATTTCCTTTTGTTGGTAAGTCAGATTTACCCATTAAGTAAATATCTACTTGTCTTGCAGCCTCTCTTCCTTCAGAAATAGCCCAAACAATTAAAGATTGTCCTCTACGCATATCACCAGCAGTAAATACATTCGGAATGTTGGTTTGGTATTCGCCATAGGTAGTTTTGTAGTTTGAACGGACATCTCTCTCCAATCCTAATTGATCTGCAATTGTGCTTTCTGGTCCTGTAAAGCCTAAAGCCAATAAGGCTAAATCGCAAGGCCATGTTTTTTCAGAGCCTTCAATTTCAATTAATTTTGGGCGCTGACCTGGAATCATTTCCCATTCAACATTTACCGTTTTTAAAGCGGTTAATTTTCCGTTGGTATCTTTTATAAACTCTTTAGTGTTGATGAGCCAGTTTCTTTCAACTCCTTCTTTGTGAGAGGAAGATGTTTTCAATTGCAATGGCCAAAACGGCCAAGGAGTTGTAGGTGAACGATGCCCTGGAGGTTTCGGCATAATCTCAAAATTAGTTACAGATGTTGCTCCTTGTCGGTTGGAAGTTCCAACACAATCTGAACCTGTATCGCCACCTCCAATTACAATCACTTTTTTATCGGTTGCCAATACTTGATTTTCTGTTTTTTGACCAAAAACTATTTTTGTTTGTTGGGTTAAAAAGTCCATTGCTTGTACAACACCATCAGCGTCGATACCGGGAGTTGGTAAACTTCTTCTTTCTGTTGATCCGCCACATAAAACCACCGCATCAAATGCTTTTAGTTTTTCTACGTCGTAGTTTACACCAACATTTACATTGACTTCAAAAGTGATTCCTTCTGCTTTTAAAATAGCAATACGCCTGTCAATAATTTCTTTCTCTAATTTAAAATTCGGAATTCCGTAACGTAATAACCCGCCCAATTCATCATCTCTTTCAAAAACAGTAACTGTATGACCGGCTCTGTTTAGTTGTTGTGCCGTCGCCAATCCAGCAGGGCCAGAACCAACTACAGCAATCGTTTTTCCTGTTCTTGTTTTAGGTATTTGTGGTTTTATCCAGCCTTCTTTAAAAGCACGTTCTACAATGTTTTTTTCGATGTTTTCAATTGAAACAGGATCTTCAATAATACCTAAAACACATGCTTGTTCGCAAGGTGCCGGACATAATCGTCCAGTAAATTCAGGAAAATTGTTTGTAGAATGTAAAATCCAAGAGGCTTTTTGCCATTCTCCTTGGTGAATCATGTGATTAAAATCTGGAATCAAATTCCCCAACGGACAACCGCTATGACAAAATGGAATTCCGCAGTCCATACAACGAGACCCTTGTTCTGTAATTTCTTTATTACTTAAGGGAACTGTAAATTCTTTATAATTTGCTACACGTTCTTTTACAGACGTATATGCTTCGTCTATTCTTTCGAATTCTTTAAAACCGGTTACTTTTCCCATTCGTTATGCTGTTAATTCTTCAAACATTGGTTCTTCTGTTTCCAGGCGTTTCAATGCGCGTTTATATTCTGTTGGCATTATTCTTACAAAATTGTCTAAACTAGTTTCCCAATTCGCTAAGATTTCTTTTCCTCTATTGCTATTTGTAAATGCTACATGCTTTTTGATCATACTTTTTAAATCAGCCGCATCTTCTGCAATAATTTCTTCAAATTCGATAGACTCTGTGTTGCATAAGCCATTTGTAAATTTATTTTCTGGATCATATACATAAGCAATTCCACCACTCATACCTGCAGCAAAATTTCTTCCTGTACTACCAAGAACTACAACTTTCCCTCCAGTCATATATTCGCAACAGTGATCTCCAACACCTTCTACAACTGCTATTGCACCAGAATTCCGAACGGCGAAGCGTTCTCCTGCAATTCCGTTGATGTATGCTTCACCTTCTACAGCGCCGAATAAACAAACGTTTCCAACAATAATATTATCTTCTGCTATAAATGTAGCTTTTACAGGTTTTTTAATGATTAGTGTTGCTCCAGATAATCCTTTTCCTAAATAGTCATTGGTGTTTCCTTCCAGATTAAAGGTTAATCCGTTTGCCCCGAATGCACCAAAACTTTGTCCGGCTGAACCTTTAAAGTTGATTTTTAAGGTTTCTTTTGGTAAACCTAAATGACCATGAATTTTAGATATTTCATTACTCACAATTGCTCCTACAGAACGATTTGTATTGTTAATGGTATATTCTAAGGTTATTTTTTCTTTATCAGAAATTGCTTTTTTAGCATCCTTTAAAATTCGAAAATCTAGAACGTTTTCAAGGTTGTGGTCTTGTTTTTCAGAGTTTTTAACTGGCATTTTACTGTATGCGGCAGGTCGGTGTAAAATAGATGAAAGGTCCAATCCTTTTGCTTTGTAATGTGTAATGGCTTTTTTTGAATTTATTTTATGAGTTTGACCAACCATTTCGCCCAAAGTTCTGTATCCTAATTGTGCCATAATTCCTCTCAGTTCTTCTGCGATATAGTAGAAGAAATTGATAACATGTTCTGGTGTACCTTTAAAGTTTTTACGTAACTCTTTATCTTGAGTTGCGATTCCAACCGGACACGTATTTAAATGACACTTACGCATCATGATGCAGCCCGATGCAACTAAAGGTGCGGTTGCAAAACCAAATTCTTCGGCACCTAATAAAGCAGCGATTGCAACATCACGACCCGTTTTTAATTGGCCGTCACATTCTACAACAATTCTACTTCTTAGATTATTTAAAACCAATGTTTGCTGTGCTTCAGCTAATCCAAGTTCCCAAGGAAGTCCGGCATGTTTTAATGAGGTTAGTGGAGACGCTCCGGTTCCTCCATCATAACCAGAAATTAATACAACATCTGCTTTTGCTTTTGAAACTCCTGCAGCAATAGTACCTACGCCTACTTCAGAAACCAATTTCACATTGATTCTTGCTTCTCTATTTGCATTTTTTAAATCGAAAATTAACTGTGCTAAATCTTCAATAGAATAAATATCATGATGTGGCGGTGGTGAAATCAATCCAACAAAAGGAGTTGAATTACGCACTTCTGCAATCCAAGGATATACTTTTTCTCCAGGTAACTGTCCACCTTCTCCTGGTTTGGCTCCTTGTGCCATTTTAATCTGAATTTCTTCTGCATTGGTTAAATAATGCGAAGTGACTCCAAAACGACCCGATGCCACTTGTTTAATTGCAGAGTTACGGCTATCTCCGTTTGCATCTTTTATAAAACGTCTTCTGTCTTCTCCGCCTTCACCAGAATTGGATTTTCCTCCAATACGGTTCATGGCAATTGCTAAGTTTTCGTGCGCTTCTCTAGAAATGGATCCGTAAGACATGGCTCCTGTTTTGAATCGTTTTACGATTTCTGTCCAGGGTTCTACTTCGTCAATAGAAATAGGGTCAAGATTGTCAAATTCAAATAATCCACGAATGGTCATTAAGTTTTCAGACTGTTCGTTTATTGCTTTTGCGTAGATATCATAACTATCCTGGTCTTTCAATCGAACGGCTTGTTGCAGTTTTGAAATAGTCGTTGGGTTGAACAGGTGTCGTTCACCATTGCGTCTCCATCTATATTCGCCTCCAATATTTAAGCCTAATCTATTTTTAATCTGCGTATCAGGATAGGCATATTTATAGCGTTCGTTGATTTCTTTTTCAATTTCATACAATCCAATTCCTTCTATTCTTGAAGCAGTATATGGAAAATATTTTTCTACAAATTGAGAATTGAATCCAACGATTTCAAAAATTTGTGAACCTCTGTACGAATGTAGTGTTGAGATTCCAATTTTGTTCATCACTTTTAAAATTCCTTTTCCAATGGCTTTGTTAAAGTTGTCAACAGCTTGTTGCTCATCTATTCCAGTAATAAAGCCTTCTTTAACTTGCTTTCTGATAATTTCATTCACCATATATGGATTGATGGCGCTTGCTCCATAACCAAATAAAGTTGCAAAATGATGCGGTTCACGAGGTTCTGCGGATTCGATAATGATATCAAAATAGGAGCGTTTTCTTAAACGATTCATTTGATGATGTACAAAAGAACATGCTAATAATGACGGAATAGGAGCGAGGTCTTTATTAACACCTCTATCCGATAAAATAATAATATTAGTACCTCTTTCTAAAGCTTTTGTAATTTGTATGATAATTTCATCTAGCGCATCTTCCAAGCCATTCAAACCTTTTGCTTTTGGATATAGCATTTCAACGGTTTCCGCTTTAAAAGTACCTACAGAAATATCTCTTATTTTATCTAAATCTTTGTTTGAAATCACCGGGTTTTGAATACGTAATTTTCTACATTGACGTTCTGTAATGCTAAAAATATTCCGGTCTTTACCCAATGTTAAACTAATATCGGTAACAATTTCTTCACGAATACCATCCAAAGGTGGATTGGTAACCTGCGCAAATAACTGTTTAAAATAATTAGAGATTAATTGAGGTCTGTCAGACAATACTGCCAATGGTGTGTCGATACCCATAGAGCCTAATGCCTCTTTTCCGACGATAGCCATTGGGGTAATAATTTCTTGAATATCTTCTAGCGTATAATTAAATAAGCGTTGTCTTGTTTTGTAATCGCTAATTTCAATTGGACAATAATCTGAATTGTATGGAATATCTTTTAGATGCATTCTAACATCGCTCAGCCATTTTTTATAAGGTCTTTCTGAGGCAATTTTACTTTTGATCTCTTCATCTTTTATAATACGACCTTTGTTCATGTCTACCAAGAACATTTTTCCAGGCTCTAAACGGCCATGACTTTCAATATCTTCATCGGCAATATCAACCACGCCAATTTCTGATGCCATGATTAATTTACCGCTTTTTGTAACGGTATATCTTGATGGCCTAAGTCCGTTACGATCTAGTAAAGCACCTATATAATCACCATCTGTAAAAGGTACAGATGCAGGGCCATCCCAAGGCTCCATTACACAAGCGTTATATTCATAGAAGGCTTTTCGGTCTTCAGACATGGTCTTGTGTTTTTCCCATGCTTCTGGAATCATCATCATCATAACTTCTGGCAATGATCTTCCTGTATGTGTTAATAATTCTACCACCATATCCATTGAGGCTGAATCTGATTTTCCAGGTAAAATAATGGGGAATAGTTTATCTATTTGCGGACCGAAAACTTCACTTTTCATGATTTCTTCACGAACACGCATTCTACTTATATTTCCTCTTAAGGTATTTATTTCTCCATTCTGACACATAAATCGGAAGGGTTGTGCCAATTCCCAAGAGGGCATAGTGTTGGTTGAAAATCGTTGATGTACTAAAGCTAATCGTGTTACTAAATCGGGTTGTTGTAAATCTTTAAAATACGGCTCAATATCTTCAGGCATAATAATGCCTTTATATATTAAAGTTGTTGTTGATAAACTTGAAACATAAAAGAATGAACTTTCAGACATTTTTGATGCAGCAATTGCATGCTCAGTAATTTTACGAGCTGCATACAATTTTGCTTTAAAAATAGCCTCAGAGATTTCATTAGTTCCTTTACCAATAAATAATTGTTCGGTATTTGGTTCTGATGCTTTAGCAATCTCTCCTAAAACTGAAGGGTCAACTGGTACTTTACGCCATCCTAGAATGGTTAAACCTTGTTCTTTAATTTCTTTTTCAAATATATTTTTATAGTGTTTGTATTGATTTTTGTTTTTTGGCAAGAAAACCATCCCTACGGCGTATTCTCTTTGTGCTGGTATTTCAAATTCACAGACTCTTTTGAAAAAAGTGTGAGGTATATCAATTAAAAGTCCGGCGCCATCTCCTGTTTTTCCGTCAGAACTGACTCCACCGCGATGTTCTAGTTTTACTAAGATTTCTAAAGCATCATGTATTATTTGATTTGTTCTTTCTCCTTTAAGGTTACAAATGAACCCTGCACCACAGTTTTCATGTTCAAATTCGGGTAAGTATAAACCTTGTTTCTTTATCATATATCAAAATATTGATTGCAAAGTTACTTATTATTATAAAAATAACTCAATGGATTAGCGATATTGATTTCATTTATGCAACAAACTAAATAATTCGATAAATATAATTTGATATTATTAGATTTTGTTTGAAAGATTGTGATAATGATAAAATTTGACTTTATCACATAAAAAAAGCGTCTGATAGATAAAATTGCTATCAAGACGCTTTTAATTGAGGTGTAATTAAGTTTTAGTTTGTTTATTAATGTTCGTTCATTCTAAAGTCAACATAAGCGCTCATTCCATGTTCATGAGCATCTAAACCTTGTAATTCTTCTTTTTCTGAAACTCGTATTCCAACGGTTTTCTTCAATGTATAGAATATGATAAATGTAGAGCCGGCGCAAATTGCAGCGTATGATGCAACTCCAATTAATTGGCTAACAAATTGATCCCATCCAGCAATTGAACCAAAGATTCCAACCGCTAATGTTCCCCAGATTCCACATACTAAGTGAACTGCAATTGCACCTACAGGATCATCTAACTTCAATTTGTCGATTAATGACACAGCAAATACAATAATTGCTCCAGCAATCGCTCCAATTACGATGGCATCAGTAGGTCCCATTAAGTCAGCTCCAGCAGTAATACCAACCAATCCTCCTAAAATACCATTTAAAAACATGGTTAAATCAAAGTTTTTATAGAGTGCTGTAGAAACTAAAAAGGCAACTACACCTCCTGCAGCAGCAGCCAAACAAGTGGTTACTAAAACTAATGATGTTAATGCTGGATCTGCAGATAAAACAGAGCCTCCGTTAAATCCAAACCATCCTAACCAAAGTATTAAAACCCCAGCTGTTGCTAATGGAATATTGTGACCTGGTATTGCTTGTGGCTTTCCATTTTTGAATTTTCCAATTCTTGCACCTAATAACCAAACAGCTACTAATGCTGCCCATCCACCAACTGAATGTACTAAGGTTGAGCCTGCAAAATCGTAGAATCCTAATTGGTCTAAGAATCCACCACCCCATTTCCATGAGCCGGCGATTGGATAAATAAGTCCAACATAAATGATTACAAAAATCATAAATGGCACCAATTTAATACGTTCTGCAACTGCACCAGATACAATTGTTGCAGCGGTTGCAGCAAACATGCCTTGAAATAAGAAATCTGTCCAGTATGTATAGCCTTCGTTATAGGCTAAATCTGCAGCGGCAACAGCATCTAATCCGAAACCAGCAAATCCTAGAAGCCCGTTGAATTCCCCTGGATACATTAAGTTGAAACCAACTAAACAGTAAAGTAATAATCCAACTGTGATAATAAATATATTCTTAAAAAGAATGTTAATGGTGTTTTTTTGTCTTGTCAACC
>CAZUFO010000100.1:0-7855 GCA_964619615.1 uncultured Lutibacter sp.
GGTTTTTCCGCATTGGAACTTCCAGTTTTATTTGCTTACTCTCAAACAAATCTAAAAGTTAATTACCAATTTATTTGCTTAATTCCTTTGTTGATTAGAAACTCATTCGCCTTACTAAAATGATTGTTTCCAAACCAAAAACCTCTGTTTGCACTTAATGGTGAAGGGTGCCCCGCTTCTAATACACAATGTTTTTTCCTGTCAATTTTTCTTCCTTTTTTCTTTGCATAGCCTCCCCAAAGTAAAAAAACAACATTCTCTTTCTCGTCTGATATCTGCTTAATAACAGCATCAGTAAAGATTTCCCAACCTCTTTTTTGATGACTTCCCGCTTCATGTGCCCTAACTGTTAAAGTTGCATTAAGTAGAAGGATGCCTTGCGTTGCCCAACTCTCTAAGTTTCCGCTAACTGGAATTAATTTATCCAAATCACTCTTTAATTCTTTAAAAATATTCTTTAGTGATGGCGGATGCTGAATATTGTCCTTTACAGAAAAACATAAGCCGTTTGCTTGTCCTTCTCCGTGATATGGATCTTGTCCAATAATTACTACTTTTAAATCATTAAAAGAACAAAAATCAAACGCTGAAAATATTTGAGTTGCTTTAGGGTAACAAGTATGTTGTTCGTATTCCTTCTCAACAAAATCTGTCAATTCCTTAAAATAAGGTTTGTAGAGTTCAGTTTGTAGAATTGGTTTCCAACTTTTGGCTATTTTTAGGTTCATTTTATTTAGAATTTCAACACAAATCTTGTCATTTCACTCACTATCCTCTGGATGAGATTTCTCATTACATTCGAAATGACATTTTGAACGTATTAGTTAAAAATATTTTAATTATTCTAATTACATTTGTTTCCGATTCAAAAATACAATTTTGGCAATAACAATTTCAGAAAAAACATTAGATGATTTAGAATTTGATACCATTTTAGGATATATCAAAAATTATTGTATTTCTGATTTAGGAAAAGAGAATATCAACAAAATTCAGCCATTCTCATCAAGGGAAAAATTAATTATTCAACTCAAGAGAACTGATGAATATTTAACTTCTTTTGAAAACGACAATCGGATTCCAAATCATTCTTTTGATGACATTTCAAAAGAAATTAGTTTACTCGATATTGAAAACGCCTATATAATTCCAGAAGGGTTTTTAAAAATTTTAAACACTACAGAAACTGTAAATGAGCAATTAAAATTCTTAAAGAAATTCAAAGAACTTTACACAAATCTTTTTGAATATTCTCAAGAAATTGAATACACCACAATTGTATCAGATAGCATTAAAAAAATTATTACTTCATTTGGTGAAGTAGATGATAAGGCTTCGGTACATTTAAAAAGCATTCGCAAAGAAGTTTCACATGTTAGAAACCAAATAAATGAAAGTTTTACGCGATCGCTTTCTAAATTCAACAGTTCTGGTTATTTAGATGACATTAGAGAAAGTGTGGTTGATAATCAGCGTGTTTTAGCAGTAATACCAATGCATAAGCGCAAAGTGAAAGGTTCTCTTTTAGGCACTTCAAAATCTGGAAGTATTATATTTATTGCGCCTCAAACTACTTTACAATATTCTAGAGAATTAGAAAATTTATTGTTTGAAGAAAAGCAGGAAGTTATTAGAATTTTGAAAGCATTAACTGAAGAGTTAAAACCGTTTCAAGCATTGTTGGTTCAATACCAAGCATATTTAATTCAATTAGATATTATTGGCGCAAAAGCAAAATATGCTAATTCAATTAATGCCATTCTACCAAAAATAGTTAATTCTAAAAAAATATTTTTAAAAGATGCCTTCCACCCTATTTTATTAGAGAAAAATAAGGCAACTAAAAATATTACTATTCCACAGACTTTAGAACTGAATAATCAGCAACAAATTATTGTCATTTCAGGTCCAAATGCTGGTGGAAAAAGTATTACACTTAAAACTATTGGTTTGCTTCAAGTTATGCTACAAAGTGGCATTCTAATTCCTGTTTCAGACAAAAGTGAATTGTTTATTTTTGATAGAATCCTTACAGATATTGGAGATAATCAATCTATTGAAAATCAATTAAGTACTTATAGTTATAGGTTGAAGAATATGCGTCAGTTTTTAAAACGATGTAACGAAAACACCTTGTTTTTAATTGATGAATTCGGAACAGGTTCTGACCCAGAATTAGGTGGTGCTTTGGCTGAGATATTTTTGGAAGAATTTTACACTAAAAAAGCCTTCGGAATTATTACTACACATTATTCGAATTTAAAAGTTTTAGCGGATGAATTAGATAATGTAGTGAATGCCAACATGCAATTTGACGAACGAAGTTTAGAACCTTTGTTTAAACTGTTTATTGGCCAAGCTGGAAGTTCTTTTACTTTTGAAGTAGCACAAAAAAATGGAATTCCATATAGTTTAATTAACAGAGCTAAGAAAAAGGTTGAACGTGAAAAACTTCGATTAGATAAAACTATTTACAAACTCCAAAAAGAACGTAATAAACTTCAAAAAAATTCAGAAGAATTAGAAAAAGAAAAAACAAAAGCAACTAAACAAACAGAAAAATTAACAGATAAGGAAGAGAAAATCAACCTGAAACTATCACAATTTCAAGAATTATACGACAACAATCAAAAAATGTTGATTACTGGTAGAAAGATAAATGAAATTGCTAATAAGTTTTTTCAAACCAATAATAAAAAAGAATTGCTTGCCGAATTCACTAAGTGGGCAACTATTGAAAGAGCAAAACATGTAAAAAAGAATCCCCCTGTAAAAAAGACAAAAACTGAGAAAAAGAAAGCGAAAGTTGTATTGAAAATTCAGAAAGAAAAAATTGCGACTGTCGAAAAGGAAATTCTCAAAGAAGTTGTAAAAGTTAGAGAAATAAAGAAAAAAGAAGTTACTAAAAAAGCGGAAGAAAAGGCAAACTATAATTTTAAAGTCAATGATCGTGTTAAAATATTAAATGGAACAACTGTTGGCACAATTGAAACTATAGAGAAAAAGAGCGTCACCATAAATTTTGGGTTTTTAACTACAAAAACCACGTTAAGCAAACTAGAAATTGTAGAAGCCTCTAAAAATTAGTCTTCTTTATAATGCTTCATTTCATCATCATAAAAAGCAGATGCTTCCTCAATTAGCGTAGCAACTTCAACAGTTAAAGTTTCTTCATCAGATCTTTCAAAAGACTCCCACCACTCTATTTCATCATCAACCAAATTAATAATAAACCGTGGGTATTCCGTATGAATAACAAATATTGATTCTTGATGATCTGTATTATCACCCATTAAAAACTTAGGTAGTTCCATAATTGTTTTTGATTAATTTATTGGTTAAATAGTTAAAGCGTAAAAATAGTAAAATTGCGGCAGCTGTTAATCCGGAAATAAGTCCAATCCAAATTCCAAAACTTCCATAGGCATCCGCTTTTCCTAAATAATAACTTATAGGAAAACCAATCATCCAATACGAAATGAATGTTATAACTGTTGGAATAAGCACATCTTGCAAACCTCTTAAAGCACCCAAAGCAACTACTTGTATGCCGTCTGAAATTTGAAATATGGCGGCAGCAAATAATAATTTAGCAGCCAGATGAACAACTTCTGTGTTGTCTGTAAAATTAGACATATCGTTCATATCTACATACATCAATGGCAATTGTTTATGGAAAATTAAGAAAAATAGTGCAAATATTATATCGAAAATTATTATTAAAAAAAAGATTGAAAATGCTATTCTACGGAGATCTTTAAACCTTTTTAATCCCTTTTGATTCCCAACACGTATCATAGCAGTAACACTCATACCCATAGCAATCATAAATGTCATAGAAGATAAATTCAATGCAATTTGATTTGCTGCTTGTGGATTTTTTCCTAAAGTTCCACTCAACCAAATTGCAGCAGTAAAAATACCTACTTCAAAAAGCATTTGCATGGCGCTTGGAAATCCTAAACTCAATATTTTTTTAAGTACTAAACTATCTAAAACAAATAATTTTATGTTAGAAACTAAAGCGCTTGATTTTTCTTTACCTCGTAATAACCACCATAAATAAAACCACATAATAAATCTTGATGCCAAAGTTCCATAAGCTGCACCAACAATTCCTAGTTCTGGAAACCCAAACTTACCAAAAATTAGCACATAATTTAATGCAACATTTACTAAGTTCCCTAATAGTGTAGCATACATTGGTAAACGCGTCATAGACAAACCATCAGCAAATTGTTTATATGCTTGAAAAACAACCAACGGAAATAAAGAAAACGCCACCAACTCTAAATATGGAATTGCCAAAGCAACTACTTCAACAGGTTGATTCATTACATACATTAATGGCTTTGCAACTAATGTTAAAATAAATAAACTCATCCCTAAAAAAATACATAAAAACAGTCCATGTTTAAAGGTTGACTTTGCTTTTACAGCATCATTCTCTGCATCAGCTTCCGCAACAATTGGTGTAATTGCTGTTGAAAATCCAATACCTAAAGACATTGCAATAAAAATAAAACTATTACCCAAAGATACTGCTGCTAACTCTGCAGTACCTAATTGACCTACCATAATATTATCAACAAAACCAACAAACGTATGCCCTAACATACCCAACATTACTGGTGATGCCAGTTTTAAATTTGTTTTAAATTCTGATGTATAATTACTTAAAGTCAATTTTGAAATTTTATGCGATGCGAAAATACAATATGTAACTTACAAATTAAACCATTAAAAGATTGAAAATTTTAGTTTCATAAGCATTTTCTATTTTAAGATAAATTTTTAAAATAGCACATCCCAAAATTAAAACAAGAATAGTTGTAGATTTGTATTAGAAAATAGTATTAATCAATAAATATAAAAAAACATGTCATTAGTAGGTAAAAAATTTCCAAGCATCACAGTAGATGCCATTTCAGAAATGGGTGATAATTTAAGAATCAACATTTTTGAAGAGGCAGTTAACAATAAGAAAAAAGTGTTATTATTTTGGTATCCAAAAGATTTCACATTCGTTTGTCCAACAGAATTACACGCATTTCAAGCAGCTCTTGGTGAGTTCGAAAAAAGAAATACGATTGTGATTGGTGCATCTTGTGACACAAATGAAGTGCATTTTGCATGGTTGAACACTGCAAAAGATAATGGAGGAATTGAAGGTGTAACTTACCCATTATTGGCTGATACTACTCGTAATTTATCTAACGTTTTAGGAATTTTAGATATTGATGAGGAAATATATAATGAAGATTATGATTCGATTGAAATTACCGGATCTAATGTAACTTTTAGAGCAACGTACTTAATTGACGAAGAAGGAAGAATTTTTCATGAAAGTGTAAACGATATGCCTTTAGGAAGAAATGTGAATGAATATTTACGTTTAATTGATGCATTTACACATGTACAAGAAAAAGGAGAGGTTTGTCCTGCAAACTGGGAAGAAGGTAAAGATGCAATGTCTGCCGACAGAAATAGTACGGCTGAATACTTAGCAAAACACTAAAAAAAACCCAATAAAAAAATGACCAAATTCCAATCGAAATTGGAGTTTGGTCATCACAATTTAAATTTTTGAAATTATGTTATCAGAAATCACAGACGACAGTTTAGCACAAATAATAAAAGACAACGATAAGGTAGTTGTTCAATTTTCGGCATCTTGGTGTGGGAATTGCAGAATAATGAAACCTAAATTTAAAAAATTGGCTTCAGAGAATGAAGATATTGCTTTTGTTTTAGTGGATGCTGAGAAGTTTCCTGAATCAAGAAAATTAGCAGATGTCAATAATTTACCAACATTTGCAACTTTTGAAAATGGAGTAAAATTAAATCAAGTTCAAACCAACAAATTTGAAGCTTTAAAAGAATTAGTTTCGGAAATTATATAATTTAAAGAGATGAAAATACCTATCATAAAACAATTGACAACATTCATTGAAAATAATGATGAAGACTATATTAATGAAACTTTAGAAGTTTTAGAAAATCTAACGGAGGTTTCGTCATTAAAAGATGAAGAGTTAGATGTTATAGGCGAATTAATTTCGAATATGTATGGTGCTTTAGAAGTACATGCTGAAATGAAAAAAGGTACTCCAAAAAAGGAAGCATTAAATGGTTTTATGAAACGTGTTTTGGGATCTATTGATCAATAAAACCTGTTAACAACAAATCTTAAAAAACTCTCGAATAAATTCGAGAGTTTTTCTTTTTTAACCTACTTTTGAGTTATAAATTTACAACAAAGATTATGGCAACTATAACCTTAAAAGGAAACCCATTTCAAACAACTGGTAATTTACCCGAAGTTGGATCCAAAATAAAAGACTTTTCATTGGTTTCAACAGATTTATCAAAAAAAACGTTGAATGATTTCTCTAATTCACAAATTATTTTCAACATCTTTCCAAGTATTGATACTGGTACTTGTGCAGCATCGGTAAGAAATTTTAACAAATCTGCTGCGGATATAGACAATACAATTGTTTTATGTATTTCAAGAGACCTTCCTTTTGCTCAAGGTCGTTTTTGTGGCGCAGAGGGAATAAAAAACGTGGTAATGCTTTCAGATTTCATATTAGGCAGTTTTGGAAAAACTAATGGATTAAACTTTAACAATGGTCCACTTGAAGGGTTAAATTCACGTTGCGTAATTGTTACAGATGTTAATGGAATAATTATACACACCGAACAAGTTACTGAAACAGTTGACGAACCAAATTATGAAGCAGCTTTAAATGCTTTGAAATAATTCTAAACAAATTTATTGAAATATCCATTTAAATACTTTCAATAATTTCTTATTTTTGTTTTATAACCCTTTTTTTGAATGACAAAGAAAAAAAAAGCAACCAAAATCAATACACCTAAAGAACCTCGTTTTCAAAAACTAAATTCGTTTTTTGCAAATAGACAAACACAAACTATTATGGGGTTGTTTTTTGTGGTCTTCTCCATTTTTCTTTTTGTAGCCTTTGCATCTTTTCTTTTCAGTTGGCAAATAGATCAAAGCGAAGTTAATCAATTTACAAACCGAGTTTCTAATGTTGATAACCTTTTAGGTAAAGTAGGAAACTCTTTAAGTCACTTTTTTATCTTTAAAGGATTTGGTATTGCAGTATTTATATTCCCTATACTTTTATTTTTAAGTGGCGTTTATTTGCTTTTGCAAGTCAGTTTTAAAAAATTAAGAAAACCTTGGTTCTGGGGTGTTTTAGGCATGGTTTGGTTTTCAATCCTCTTTGGTTTTTTTACCGATGAAGGATCATTACTCTCCGGAATTGTTGGTTATGAACTAAATATTTATTTAGCGCAATTCTTAGGTGAAATTGGTATTGTTTTACTATTAACTTTTACAATGCTTACCTATTTGGCAATCCGATTTAAATTAAATGCGAATCATTTCGGTTCATTATTCAGAAAAAAAGAAAAATCAACTACTATTGTTGATTCACCTTTAGTTAATAAAGACAAATCGATAGTTAAAGAATTTGATAGTGGTAAAACTTCATCAGAAGAAAACAAATCTGATTTTGAATTATCTGTTGAAAACTTGCAACCAACAATTAGCAATTATCTTGGCAAGATGATACATCAAAAGAAGAAACTACAAAAGAGAATTATTCAACGTTAGACATTCAATTAGTAACTGAAGAAGAAAAAGTTGAAGAAATAACCATTGATGTAGAAGAAGTTGTTGAAGAAAAAAGCGAATCAAAAAATTTATCGGACAAACTTGTTGAAGATTTTGCCGAATTTGAACCAAAATTAGAATTGTCAAATTTTAAATTCCCAACCTTAAATCTTTTACGCGATTTTAAAGAAAGTATTGCAGTAAATC
>CAZUFO010000101.1:0-7785 GCA_964619615.1 uncultured Lutibacter sp.
ACGGCGTAGAATTACCATCAGATGATTATTGGTTCACTGTTCAATTAATTGATAATAATGGAATAGATAGAAGTAAAAAAGGGCATTTTAGCCTAATTAGAAGGTAATATGAAAAAATGCACAACTCTCTTATTTTTATTATTTATTATTCTAAATTCTTTTTCTCAAAAGCAAACAGCTTTTTGGTATTTTGGAGTGCAAGCTGGCTTAAACTTTAATTCGGGAAACCCAATAGCTTTAACAGATAGCCAAATGGCTACTAATGAAGGGTGTGCTACAATATCGGATTTTAATGGAAACTTACTATTTTATACTGACGGAACTACTGTTTGGAATAAAAATCACGAAATAATGCAAAATGGAGATGGGTTAAATGGTGATTTTTCAAGTACAAATTCTGCTATTGTAATTCCAAAACCTAATGATATAAACGTTTATTATATTTTTACAGTAGATGATTTAGGTGGTTCAAATGGACTTCAATATTCTGAAGTCAATATGCTATTAGATGGAGGGCTTGGAGGGGTTACTTCTAATAAAAATAATATTTTACACACACCTACTACTGAAAAAGTTACTGCAGTAAAACATCAAAACGATACAGATTGGTGGTTGATGGCTCATAAATGGAATAGTAGTGAATTTACTGCCTACTTAGTGACAAATACTGGTATTTCACCTCCAATCATTTCCAATATTGGAACAAACTTAACCGGTACAGTTTCAAATACTGTTGGAGCAATTAAATTTTCTCCTGATGGTAGTAAACTTGCAATAGCAAATAGCTATGGCAACAACCATGTTCAATTATTAAATTTTGATGATTTAAATGGTACTCTTTCAAATGTTATTACATTAAACAGTTTTAATGGTACTACAGGCGCTTATGGAGTTGAGTTTTCTTTAGATAGCAAATTACTATATGTTACAGATTCAAATGGATCTATTTACCAATATAATACAGAATTAACAACAGAAATTGATATCATTAATTCTAGAATTGAAATTGCAAATTCTATTAGTGGATTGGGAGCTATTCAAATTGCACCAAATGGAAAAATCTATGTTGCAAAAGAAAATAGTTTTTCGCTTGGCCTAATCGAAAATCCAAATATTTTAGGTTTTGGTAGTAATTATATTAGCAACGGAGTTTCTCTTAACCAAAGGAGATCGAAACATGGTTTACCTCCTTTTATTCAATCGTTTTTCTGGAAAGAAATTACTGTTGAGTTTACTTGTTTTATGAAAACAACTCAATTTATGATTGTAAGCCCTGAAGTGAGTCAAACATGGAATTTTGGAGACCCATTATCTGGAACAAGTAACACATCAACAGATGTTAACCCAACACATATTTTCACTTCTGTTGGCACCTATTCAGTAGAAGTAAATACAACAAATTTTTTAGGTGAAATTTCAACTACTTTTATTAATGTTATAATTTCTGAAACACCCATTGCATCCACGCCAACAGATTACATTTTGTGTGATGATGATCAAGACAATGACAATCAAAATGGTTTTGTACAATCATTTGTATTATCTACTAAAGATATTGAAATTTTAGGGTCACTAGATCAAGCTCAATATGATGTGTCGTATTATGAAGATGCTAATTTTACGATACAGATACAAAAAGATATTATTTACGAAAATAAAACCTCAGGATTGCAGTTAATTTATGTGAAGATATTTAATTTAGAAAATGACTTCTGCTTTGATACAACAACATTTAATCTTGTAGTAAATAAAGTACCGCTTTTTGACCTTATAGATAAAAAAATTGTTTGTTCAAATAATTTACCTGATTACATAAGTGTAGAAAATCCACAAGGTGTATACGATTATATATGGACATTAGAAGATGGCACTGAAATATCTGATTCAGAAACAGTTATAATTACAACAGTTGATTCAATTCCAATTAGTGGCTTAATAGTTACAGTTACTGCAACAGATCCATTAAACACATGCACTTTTTCAAAATCATTTATTCTAGAAAAATTTGAAATAATTACACTAACACAAGATGATATTATTGTTAAAGATTTATCTAACAATAATACAATTTTAATTTCTCCTCAAGACCCTAATTTTATTATCGACGACTACTTATATGCTTTAGACAATGGTTTAGGAGGTGGTAATGGTAACTATCAAAATGAACCCTATTTTGAAAACGTTACTCCTGGAATCAGAACAGTTTTTATAAAAGATAAAAATGAATGTGATAATACAGAAATTGAAGTCTCTGTTCTTGGGTTTCAAAAATTTTTCACTCCAAATAATGATGGCTATAATGATACTTGGCAAATTCTTGGCGTAAGTGAAAATTTTTATGCTTCATCTATTATTACGATTTACGATAGATTTGGAAAACTGATAAGTAAAATAAACCTGACTAGTATTGGGTGGGATGGTTATTATAACGGTGTAGAATTACCTTCAGATGATTATTGGTTTTCAGTAGAAATAACAGATTTGGATGGAAACATGAATTTAGCAAGAGGTCATTTTAGCCTCATAAGACGTTAATTCTATCACAATTTCTAATTCTGGCTTCTTTAAAACTCACCCTAAATTGTTAACATCTTCTATTTAAAAAGTCATAAATAATTGTATTTTTACATCATATAACCTCAATAATTTTTATGGGAAAAATAATTGCAATTGCTAATCAAAAAGGTGGTGTTGGTAAAACTACAACAACGGTAAATCTTGCTGCATCATTAGGTGTTTTAGAACAAAAAATTTTACTGATTGATGCAGATCCGCAAGCAAATGCTTCTTCAGGATTGGGTATTGATGTTGATCAGGTATCGCTGGGCACATATCAATTATTAGAACATACAACTACTGCAAAAAATGCGATTCAAAAAACTAGTTCCCCAAATGTTGATATAATTCCAGCACATATAGATTTGGTTGCTATTGAAATAGAATTGGTAGACAAAGAGGAAAGAGAGTATATGCTAAAAAAAGCACTGGATGAAGTAAAAGAAGATTACGATTATATACTTATTGATTGTGCACCGTCTTTAGGCTTAATTACTTTAAACTCTTTAGTTGCTGCTGATGCTGTTATCATACCAATACAATGTGAATATTTTGCTTTAGAAGGTTTAGGCAAGTTATTAAATACGATTAAAGGGGTACAAAAAATACATAATGAAGAATTAGAAATTGAAGGATTACTTTTAACAATGTATGATTCAAGGCTAAGACTTTCAAATCAAGTAGTTGATGAAGTGAAAAAACATTTTGATAATATGGTTTTCAAAACCATAATTCAAAGAAATGTTAGATTAAGTGAAGCTCCTAGTCATGGTGAAAGCATTATAAAATATGATGCAACTAGTAAAGGTGCTGAAAATTATATTAATTTAGCGAACGAAATTCTTAAAAAGAATCAATAATGGCAAAAGCAACTAAAAAACAAGCGCTTGGTAGAGGTCTTTCGGCATTATTAAATAATTCTGGCTCTGATATTACATCAGCAAACGATAAAAACGCAGACAAACTTGTTGGGTCTATTATTGATTTAGATGTAAATGTTATTGATGTCAATCCCTTTCAGCCTAGAACACATTTTAATGAAGAAGCCTTACAAGAACTTGCAAATTCAATTAAAGAATTAGGGGTGATTCAACCTATTACCGTTCGTAAATTAGACGGAAACAAGTTTCAATTAGTTTCTGGTGAACGTCGTTTTAGAGCATCTAAATTAATTGGTAATAAAACAATACCTGCATATATTAGATTGGCGAATGACCAAGAAATGCTAGAAATGGCATTGGTTGAAAACATCCAACGTAAAGATTTAGACCCAATAGAAGTGGCACTTTCGTACCAACGTTTAATTGACGAGATAAACTTAACACAAGAGCAAATGAGTCAACGTGTGGGTAAAAAAAGATCAACCGTAACTAATTATTTACGCCTATTAAAATTGGATCCAATCATACAAACGGGTATGCGAGATGGTTTTATTTCAATGGGGCATGGTAGAGCATTGATAAACATTGAGAGTCAAAATGAACAACTAACCGTTTACGAGAAAATTTTAAAACTAAAATTATCTGTTCGTCAAACAGAAGTTGCAGTTAAAAGTCTTAAAGAAGGATCTGTTTCTACTAAAATTAGCGACAACTCTGAATTACCAAAATTTGTTAGAAAAAGCATCAAAGGTCTGAGCGAATACTTTGGTCATAAAATTGACGTTAAAGTATCTAACAAAGGAAAAGGAAAAATTGTAATACCTTTTCATTCAGAAGAAGATTTTAATCGAATAAAAAAATTATTACAGTAGTGTACAAAATCAGAATTTTCTGTATCGTAGTTAGCTGTTTTCTAATTCAAGTTACTTATTCACAAGACGATAGAAAAATCGTTAATGACACAATTGCTACTATTGGTAATGAAGTAATTATAAGCGATAACATTATAATTGTTGATGATCAAAGCATTGATCCTTTGGCTCCGTCTAAAGCCGCATTTTATTCTGCAATTATTCCTGGATTAGGACAAGCATACAACAAAAAATATTGGAAAATTCCTGTTATTTATGCAGCGCTAGGTGTTTCTACCTATGCCTATATTTACAATAATGGTGAATACAATCGCTATCGAGATGCATTTAAATTAGAAGAAAGTGGAAAACCACATGAATTTGATGGCATGAATGGTAATCCATTATTAAGTAGAGATGGATTAATGCGGGCGCAAACAAAATTTAAAGAAGATAGAGATTTATCGCTATTAATTACGGTTGGCATTTATGTATTACAAATTGTTGAAGCGACTGTAAATGCACATTTATTGCAAATGAACACCATTGATAATGTAAGTTTCAATCCGAACATAATTATAGACCCAATAACTTATAAAGTGGTTGGTGGATTAACAATTTCATATAATTTCTAAATGAAAATTGCACTACTTGGTTACGGAAGAATGGGAAAAGCAATTGAAAAAATCGCATTGAAAAGAGGGCATAAAATTGTTTTGAAAGTAGATATAAACACTCCAGAATATGATATTTCTATTGCTGATGTTGCTATAGATTTTAGCATCCCAGATTCGGCATTTAAAAACATTACCAATAGCTTTAAAAATAATGTACCTGTTGTTTCTGGCACTACTGGGTGGCTAGCCCAATACAATGATGCTATTAAAATTTGCAACCAACAAAACGGCGGATTTATTACAGCAACTAATTTTAGTCTGGGCGTTAATATATTCTTTGAATTGAATCAGCAGTTGGCAAAAATGATGGCAAATTTAAAAGATTACTCCATAGAAATGGAAGAAATTCATCATACAAAAAAATTGGATGCTCCGAGTGGAACCGCAATTACGCTTGCTGAAGGGATTATCAAAAATACCAATAAAAATAATTGGGCGCTAACTGTAACAAATAACGACAAAACAATACCAATAGTTGCTAAGAGAGTTGATGATGTTCCTGGAACACACACGGTTTCATACACATCAAACATCGATTCTATTGAAATTAAACATACCGCACATAACAGAGAAGGCTTTGCTTTAGGTGCTGTGGTTGCTGCAGAATGGTTGGTTGGCAAAACGGGTGTTTTCACGATGAAAGACGTTTTAGGATTATAAATATTTAGATAATAAACGGTTGCATATAGTAACTGAAGTAAATAAAATACAATTATGACATTAATTCAATTATGGCTGATTTTCTTTTTTGCCATTCAAGTTATTCATTTCTTAGGAACGTGGAAACTATACGTAAAAGCAGGTAAAAAATCTTGGGAGGCAGCAATTCCTATTTACAATGCCATTGTTTTAATGCAAATTATTAAACGCCCAAAATGGTGGGTGATCTTACTTTTTATTCCGATTATAAACTTATTAATGTTCCCTATTGTATGGATTGAAACTATTAGAAGTTTTGGTAAAAAATCTAGAATAGATTCACTTTTAGTTTTGCTAACTTTCGGATTCTATATTTTCTACTTAAACTATGTATTAGATGTTCAGCACAAAGAAGAGCGTAGTTTAAAACCTCAAAGTAATTTAGGCGAATGGATTAGTTCTATTGCTTTTGCAATTATTGCAGCCACTTTGGTACATACGTATATTATGCGACCATATACCATTCCTACTTCTTCATTAGAAAAATCATTGCTGGTTGGTGATTATCTTTTTGTGAGTAAATTTCATTACGGTGCTCGTGTTCCAATGACTCCAGTTGCATTACCAATGGTGCATGACTCCATTCCTTTTATAGGCACTGGTTCGTATTCAAAAAAGATTCAAATTCCGTATATGCGTTTACCCGGATTACAAAAAATTAAACGGAATGAAACTGTTGTTTTCAACTGGCCCACAGATTCTTTAAAATGGATGTGGAATGATAATTCAGGAAAATTCACCTTCAAGCCAATTGATAAAAAAACAAACTATGTAAAGCGATGTGTTGCCATTGCTGGTGATTCACTTCAAATAATTAATGGTGATATTTACATTAATGGAAAACGTTCCATTATGCCAGATAGAGTAAAACCTCAATTTTTTCATGATGTAATTCTGAATCCAGGGCAAAAATTAAGCAATCGAAGCTTAAAAGAACGATATGGTGTCCGAGAAGGTTATGTAACCAATCAAGGTAATTATAATTTGAATATTACAGATAAAGAAGCAGCACTTTTAAGAAAAAATCCATCAGTAAAAAGTGTAACAAAAAAAATTGAGCCAAATGGAAGATTTAATAAAAGAGTTTTTCCACATGATGATCAATATCCTTGGAGCCAAGATAACTTTGGGCCACTTTATATTCCTAAAAAAGGAGTTACAGTCGTTTTAGACCATCAATCTTTACCTTTTTACCGAAACCTTATTGAACATTATGAGCATAATAATAATGTAACCTTTAATGGTGATGCTGTTTATATTGATGGTGAAAAAGTAACAAATTACACCTTTAAACAAGATTATTATTGGATGATGGGTGATAATAGACAAAGTTCATTAGATGCTCGTTATTGGGGTTTCACACCGTTTGATCATGTGGTTGGAAAACCTGTATTCATTTGGTTTAGTTGGGAAACAAACGGACAAGGAATTAAAGAAAAAATACGTTGGGATAGAATGTTTACCACCGTTCATGGCGAAGGAAAACCGCGATCCTATTTTTACTATTTCTTGGGTGCTTTAGCCTTATGGCTTATTTACAGTAACTTTATTAGAAAGAAAAAAGAGTAAATTTAATTTACTAAATGCTTCGACAGGCTCAGCATGACAAAGTTTAGTTTGCAAATCATTAATCAAAAAAAAACGTAATTCATAATTCATAATTATATAGATGTTATTTCTACCAACATACTTTGCTCCTATTTCGCAATATGTTGCGTTGTTTCAAAATGATTCATTTGTTTTTGAAGTAGAAGATAATTTTCAAAAGCAAACCTACAGAAATCGCTGTTATATTTATGCTGCAAATGGTAAGTTACAACTAAACATTCCAATAGTTCATAGCAAAGAAAAGCAACATCAAAAAACTAAAGAAGTTCGGATTGAAAACAGTTTCCCTTGGCAAAAATTACATTTAAAATCAATGCAATCTGCCTATCGATCTTCTCCTTTTTTTGAATTCTATCAGGATGATTTAATGCCTTTATTCGAAAAAAAACAAGATTTCTTACTCGATTTTAACTTGCAATGCCATGCGTATATTATGGATGCTTTACAAGAAGAAATTCCATTTACAAAAACAACTGTTTACGAAAAAGAACCCGCTCAGAAAGATGTTCGGAT
>CAZUFO010000102.1:0-7699 GCA_964619615.1 uncultured Lutibacter sp.
ACGTTTGAATTTTGATGATACGTTGTACGAGCCAACTGTTTTGCCAACTCGAATTCCAAATTTATTAGTGAATGGAGCATCTGGTATTGCCGTAGGTATGGCTACTAACATGGCGCCACATAATATAACAGAAGTTATAAATGGTACCATTGCTTATATTGATAATAATGATATTGAGATAGATGAGTTGATGCAACACATTAAAGCGCCAGATTTTCCAACAGGTGGAACTATTTATTGTTATGACGGTGTAAAAAGTGCATTTCACACCGGTCGTGGTCGTATTGTAATGCGTGCAAAATCAACTTTTGAGGAGATAAAAGGACGTGAATGTATTATAGTGACTGAAATTCCTTACCAAGTGAATAAAGCAGATATGATTAAGAAAACTGCGGACTTGGTGAATGATAAGAAATTAGATGGTATTGCTAATATTCGTGATGAGTCTGACCGTAAAGGAATGCGAATCGTATATATCTTAAAAAGAGATGCAATACCGAATGTGGTATTGAATAAGTTATTTAAATACACTTCATTGCAAACATCATTTAGTGTTAATAATATTGCGCTTGTAAATGGACGTCCAGAGCAATTAAACTTAAAGCAGTTAATTCATTATTTTGTTGCACATCGCCATGAGGTAATTTTGCGTAGAACAAAGTTCGACCTTAAAAAAGCGGAAGCGAGAGCACATATTTTAGAAGGATTAATAATTGCTTCTGATAATATTGATGAAGTTATAAAAATCATCAGAGGTTCTTCAAACCCTGATGAAGCACGTGAAAGTTTGATGAAGCGTTTCGATTTGACTGAAATTCAATCGAAAGCAATTGTTGAAATGCGTTTACGTCAATTAACGGGACTAGAGCAAAACAAATTGCGTGCCGAGTACGATGATATTATGATTACAATTACTGATTTAAAAGATATTTTATCTAATGAACCTAGGCGTTATAATATTATTAAGGAAGAATTGGTTACAATTCGTGATAAATACGGAGATGAGCGTCGTTCAGTAATTGAATATGCTGGTGGAGATTTGAGTATTGAAGATATGATACCAGATACTAAAGTAGTTCTTACTATTTCTCATGCTGGTTATGTGAAACGTACTAACTTAGACGAGTATAAAGTTCAAAATAGAGGAGGACGTGGTCAAAAAGGGGTTGCTACTAGAAATGAAGATTTCTTAGAGCACTTATTTGTAGGTACAAATCACCAATACATGTTATTCTTTACACAAAAAGGAAAAGTATTCTGGATGCGTGTATTTGAAATCCCTGAAGGAAGTAAAACTTCAAAAGGAAGAGCGATTCAGAATTTGATTAATATTGAGTCAGATGATAAAGTAATGGCGTTTTTGGTAACTCAAGATTTAAAAGACACAGATTATATCAACAGTCATTATGTAATTATGGCAACGAAGAAAGGACAGGTTAAAAAGACTTCTTTAGAGCAATATTCTAGACCTAGAACTAATGGTATTAATGCAATTACTATTAAAGAAGGTGATGAGTTGTTAGAGGCAAAATTAACCACAGGTGACAGCCAAATTATGATTGCATTAAAGTCTGGTAAATGTATTAGATTTGAAGAAAGCAAAACACGCCCAATGGGTAGGAATGCTTCTGGAGTTAGAGGAATTAGACTAAAAGATGCTAAAGATGAAGTAATTGGCATGATTGCTGTTAATGATGAACAGAGCAATGTGTTGGTGGTTTCTGAAAACGGATATGGTAAACGATCTAGCCTTGAAGATTATAGAATCACAAATAGAGGCGGAAAAGGAGTCAAGACAATCAATGTAACTGATAAAACAGGTGGTTTAGTTGCAATTAAAAATGTAACGGATGAAGATGATTTAATGATTATTAATAAATCTGGAATCACTATTAGAATGGCAGTTTCTGATTTGCGTGTAATGGGTAGAGCAACGCAAGGTGTAAAACTGATTAATATTAAAGATAGCGATTCTATTGCAGCAGTTGCAAAAGTAATGCACGAAGAAGATGAGGATGTTAGTGAAGAAGCAAATGGAGAGGGAACTGAAAATAATGAGTCTACCGACACAACAGAAAATAATCAAGAATAAATAAAAATTAACAAGATGAATAAAAAACTATTAATATCGTTATCATTATCATTAATGATAAGTTTGTCAATATTCGCACAAAAAAGCGAATTGAAAGTCGCGGAAAAGGCTGTAAAGAAAAAAGATTACACTACTGCTTTGGCTGCAGTTACACAAGCAGAAACTTTAATTGGTAATGCAGATGCTAAAATACAAGCAAAATTCTATTATTTAAAAGGAATCTCTTTATATGCTGAAGGAGCAAAAAAAGAAAATATAGATGAAGTTATCTCTTCATTTAACACCTTAAAAGCTGTAGAGAAAAAGAGTGGTGCTCAAAAGTACTCTAATGAGGCTTCGGCAATTATTAATAAAATTATCGAAGAGATTGATGCAGATGCTTATGCTGCTTATATAGATGGGCAAAAAAATAAAGATAATGCTAGTTATAAAAAGGCCGCAGATGGTTATGCTAAAATATATAAGTTGCGACCTACAGACAGTTTATACTTATATAATTCAGCTGTAATAAATGCTGTTGCAAAAGAGTATGAAAAATCAAATACTCAATACCAAGAGTTATTAGATTTGGGTTATACGGGTATTGCAACTACTTATACTGCAACTAGTACTGTGAATGGAGAAACCAGAATTTATAATTCTAGCAAGGAAATGATGAGTGAAGTGAAATTAAAAATTGCTGAAAACCCGCAAACAAAAATTTCTGACTCAAAGTATATTGCAATGATTAAAGCTATTGGAGTAAATTATTTGGCATTAGAGAATAATGAAAAGGCTTTAGAATTTATAAAGAAAGCTCGTGTAGAGAACCCAAAAGATTATAATTTAATTATTGAAGAAGGGAATATCTATTTTAATATGGGTGATAATGCTAAATTTAAAGAGAAGTTAGAAGAAGCAATTGAAATAAATCCAAACAACCCACAATTGTATTATAATGTAGGTATTTTGAATTCAGAAATTGGCGATAATGAATCGGCAATCAAAAATTTAAAAAAAACAATTGAACTTGACCCTAAACATGCGGACGCATACAATGCTTTAGGAAATATAATTTTAACCAAAGCAGATGTTGTTCTTAAAAAAATGGATCAAAATGCAATGAATTTCAAAAAGTACGATGAAATTAAAGATAATGAGTATTCGCCTATATTAAAGGAAGCATTACCTTATCTAGAAAAATCATATGAGTTAAAATCAGATGAAGCCATTAGAAAGCAATTGAATAGTATTTATGAGAATTTAGGAATGGATAAAAGAATTGAATAATATTTTATCTAGATGAGTAAAAAAAATCCCGAATTAATTAATTCGGGATTTTTTTATATTATTTTTTTAATAACTCTTAGCTTGTGCGTATGTCTTCGAGTATCAATATTGTAAATTCCACTATGGTCTAATCTATCAATTCTAACTTTTCCATAAGCGTGAATGATGTAATTATCTTTCATAATAATCCCAACATGTATAATCTCCCCATCTTTATCATCAAAAAAAGCCAAGTCACCAGGTTCGCTTTCTTCAATAAAACTCAACACTTCACCTTGTGTTGCTTGTTGCGATGCATCACGTAATAATTTGTAACCACATAGTTTATATACCATTTGAGTAAACCCTGAGCAATCAATACCAAAAGGAGTTTTTCCACCCCATAAGAAAGGTGTGTTTAAATACATAAAGGAAGTTTTTACAATTTCTGATTTGTCTTTCTTCGAATTAAAAATACTACCATCGTATTTATAAGAAACCTCTTTTATTCTAAACATTTCTGATTCAAAGAATGGAAGTGAAGCACCTAAAGGGATTGGAGTCAGGTTTTGCTCAGTGTCCGAAATAAAATCAATCAACTCTCCAGACAAATGGTTGGTTGAATTTAAAATAGTTAAATACTCTTCTTCTGTAATTTCAATATACTGGTTATTATCAACCCAGCCTTCATAATTATCAAAATCAATTCGAATTCTACTCCAATGAGTTCTTTGTTCAAGAACTTTAAAAACTTCCCCAAACAATACTTGAGATACCATTTCGCTCTTGTTGTTTGGCTCATAACGAAGGGAAACGATACTTAAGTTACATATTCCGTATTGCATTTGGGATTAGTTTCTTTAAATTAAAGTTTTTCAATAACAATTGCACTCGCACCACCGCCACCATTACAAATACCTGCGGCACCAATAGTTCCATTGTTTTGATCTAATACAGATATAAGCGACATAATAATTCGTGCGCCAGACATTCCGAGTGGATGCCCTAAAGATACAGCCCCACCATTAACATTTACCTTGTCAGCGTCTAGCCCTAGAATTTTAATATTGGCGAGACCAACAATACTAAAAGCTTCATTTAACTCAAAATAGTCAACATTTTTAATGTCAATATTCGCTTTATCTAACGCTTTTGGTAATGCTTTTGCAGGCGCAGTTGTAAACCATTTTGGTTCGTGTGCCGCATCAGCATATGATAGTATTTTTGCTATTGGTTTTAGTCCTAATTCGTTGGCTTTAGCACTACTCATTAATACCATTGCAGCTGCACCATCATTTAATGTGGAAGCATTTGCTGCGGTTACAGTTCCATCAGGAGAAAAAACAGGTCGTAATGTTGGAATTTTCTCCATTTTCACATTCTTGTATTCTTCATCTTCAGAAAAAACAACTGGCTCGCCTCTACGTTGTGGAATTTCAACGGGTACAATTTCATTCTTAAATTTATGATCTTTCCAAGCCTGTGCAGATCTGTTATATGATTCAATTGCGAATGTATCTTGATCTTCACGAGAAAAATCATACTCAGCAGCACATAAATCAGCACAAGTTCCCATATGTTTTTTATCGTAAACATCAGTAAGTCCATCAACTAACAAACCGTCTTCCATTTTAATAGTACCCAATTTTACGCCATTTCTCCCAGCAATATAGTGTGGAACACTACTCATGTTTTCCATTCCTCCTGCAACTACTATTTCTGCATCTCCACATTGTATTGCTTGTGCAGCCATCATAACCGCTTTCATTCCAGAAGAACAAACTTTGTTAATTGTTGTGCAAGGTACCGTATCAGGTATTCCAGCAAAAATAGCCGCCTGCCTTGCTGGAGCTTGCTTTAAGCCAGCAGAAATAACATTGCCCATTAATACTTCATCAACTTTTTCGGGGGCGAGATTAATTTTATCTAATGCTCCTTTTATTGCGATTGCACCTAATTTTGTTGCTGAAACTGAATATAGACTGCCTAAAAAACTGCCAATAGGTGTTCTTGCCATTGAAACGATTACAATATCTTTTATCATTTTATTTTTTATTAAATTGATGCTGCGAATTTAATCATTTTTGCTCTATTCTGCGTAGTTTTGAAACACTATAAACAATTCTTGAAAATTCATTTTAATTTATTTATTTTTGAAAGATGAAGAACATCATAAATAAAATTTTACAACAGCATTCTTTAATTTACAAACTCATACTGTATGTTTTAACAGTTGTATTGATTGTTTTTCTTTTTCCAAAGGGAGGGAAATTCAAATATGATTATTTTAAAGGGAAGCCTTGGTTGTACGAAAATTATTATGCGCCATTTAATTTTGCAATACAAAAATCTCAAGAAACGATTGATGCTGAGATTTTGGAAATTGAACAAAACGCTACCTTATATTTTGAATATGATGCAGCGATTGTTGAATCGGTATATACACGTTTTGATGCGGCGCTTATTAGAAATATTTTTTCAGAAAATGTAGATGTTGTTGTTAAATCTTTAGGAAAAGAAATAATATCTTCAATTTACGAAGATGGTTTTATTGATAACCAAAGTGTAATAATAGCCAAAGATATTGATAAAATAACAATGCGAAAAGGCACGTTGGCTATTGATGTTGCTAAAGAAAAGTTAATTCAATCGCAAAACTTACTTCAGTTTATTAGCTTAAGGCTTGCTGATATCCCAGCTCCAGAAACGCGTGCTTTACTGCTTAATGTTTTAATAGAAGTAATAAAACCAAATGTTAGGTATGATAAAGATTTTACAGAAAAAGTGAAGACAGATGAAATAAACAATATTTCATATACTACTGGTTTTGTTGCAGAAAGTGAGTTGGTTATTTTAAAAGGAGATATTGTTGAAGGAAAGAAATATGAAGCGCTGAACTCTATTCAAAGAGAATTAGAATCTCAAGTTTGGAGCGAATCAAACTATAATTGGGTTGTATTTGGGTACTCTATTTTAGTCGCATTAGCATTGTTAATGATGTTACTCTTTTTAAGAAAATACAGACCAGAAATTTATGAAAATAATACAAAAACAACGCTCATTTTTGTAAATATAGCTCTGATGATATTTTTGGTTACCGTTGTAGTTAAGTATGACGCGAAATATGTGTATGCAATTCCATTATGCATTCTTCCAATAATTTTAAAGGCTTTTTTTGATGCACGTTTAGGTTTATTTGCGCATGTACTAACTGTACTGTTATTAGGGTTTATTGTGCCAAATAGTTTTGAATTTATATTCTTGCAAATCATTGCAGGTATTGTAACTATATTGACTGTTTCTGAACTATACAGACGTATGAATTTATTTGTATCGATTGGTCAGATTACCTTAATTTATATGATTGCTTATGTGGCTTTTACTATTATTCAAGAAGGGAATATTCAGCAGTTAAATTTGTTTTATTTCGGGCTATTTGCTTTTAATGGAATTTTAGCATTTTTAGCAACTATTTTAATTTTTGTTTATGAAAAAATATTTGGTTTGGTGTCTGATGTTTCTTTGTTGGAGTTATCAAATACAAACTCAACTTTATTGCGGTTACTTGCTGAAAAAGCACCAGGAACATTTCAGCATTCAATGCAAGTTGCCAATTTAGCTGAAGCTGCAGCAAATGAAGTAAACGCGAATACAATGCTTGTAAGAACCGGCGCATTATATCATGATATTGGTAAATTGAACAACCCGATGTATTTTACCGAAAATCAATCTACAAGTGTAAATCCGCATTCTGATTTATCTAATGTTGATAGCGCTAAAATTATAATTGATCATGTAATCGATGGAATCGAATTGGCTAAAAAACATAGATTACCAGACCGGATAATTGATTTTATAAGAACGCATCACGGTACAAGTTTGGTTTATTATTTTTATATGAAGGAGAAAGAAATTAATCCTGAGTTGATAGATGTCGAAAAATTCAGATACCCTGGTCCAATACCATTTTCTAAAGAGACGGCCATATTAATGATGTGTGACGCAACAGAAGCCGCTTCGAAGAGTTTAAAAGAACCTACAGCACTCGCAATAGATAATTTAATAGATAAGATAATCTCAAAGCAAATGGATGAAGGTCAGTTTAAAAATGCCGACATCACATTTAAAGATATCGAAGTTGTTAAAAAGGTATTAAAAAAGAAAGTAAAGAATATTTATCATGTTAGAATTGAGTATCCAGAATAAGTTGTTTATTACTTTAAATTAATTAAAAAAAGGTTGTGATATTATAACTATAACATTACATTTGCACTCGCAAAAATAAGTTCATTGCAAAAAGAAAATAGGAGAGGTGCCAGAGTGGTCGATCGGGGCTCCCTGCTAAGGAGTTGTACCTTT
>CAZUFO010000103.1:0-7407 GCA_964619615.1 uncultured Lutibacter sp.
TAAAATCAACAGCACATGAATTTTAAATACCTAAATTTTTGGCTGAATAGTTACACATTTCTTTGGCTTGTTTATTATGTTCTTCTATTTTCATGGTTTAGAAATTGCACCTAACGGTTTGTGTATGAAGCCTTTACTTTGTATTCAATTAAATTTAGTAATTTTAAAAAGAGAAACTGAGGTGAACTTTGCTATGTAGCCAGTTTTATAGAACTATCCAACGCATTAGTCCTCAGCCTTCTCTTTCAAGTTGAATTAGTATCAAATAGAATGATAGATTTTCAGATCTACTAAAGGCTTTAATATTATTCAACATTTTTATTCATCTAAAACCAAAGGTATGAAAAAGTATTCGATTTTTATAGGGGTTGATATATCAAAACTCACTCTTGATATTGTAGGTATTAATTCTAAAAATAGTATTGTTAAAAACAGTCTTTCAATAAGCAATAATATTAAAGGAATTAAAAAGTATTTTAACAGTTTAAAATCAAAATTTAACGAAGAAGAAATAATTGTTTGTTTTGAAAATACAGGATTGTATGGTTATTATTTGTCACTAATTCTAAGTGAATTAAAAATAGATTTTAGTATGGTTCCAGCATTAGAAATACATTTATCAAAAGGAATGACAAGAGGTAAATCTGATATTAAAGATGCCTTAATGATAGCACATTATGCACTTTCAAACCAGTTTAAGTTAAAAGTATCAACGCTCAATGAATTTGATATTGAAAAGCTAAAAGTACTTAACAGTCAGAGAGATAAAATAGTAAAAGCAATATCTATTTTTAAGCATACTTATGAGTCTAAAGGTTTTTTGCCAAAGCAATTAACTAAAGATACGTATCGAATTAATGATAGTATTATTAAGAATTTAAAAAAGAATTTAGGCAAAATTGAAAAAGAGATTGAAACAGTTATTAATCTTAATATAAACTTAAAAACAAATTTTAAATTAATTAAAACCATTCCTGGAATTGGGACACAAACTAGTGTTTATTTATTAATAGTTACGAAAAACTTTACAGCATTTAGCGATGCTAGAAAATTGGCTTGTTATGCAGGTGTTGCACCATTTCCATTTCAATCAGGAACAAGTATAAATGGACGCACAAAAGTGCATCATTTTGCCGATAAAAAATTAAAATCATTAATTAATATGTGTGCACTAAATGCAAAGAGATGGGATGCTCAAATAAGTACTTATTATGATAAAAAAGTATCCGAAGGAAAAAACAAAATGTTGGTAATGAACAATGTTAGAAATAAACTTTTACATAGAGTTTTCGCTGTTGTAAAACGACAAACACCATATGTAAATACTTGTAAATTTGTTGCGTAAAAATAATTGTATTTTTTGTTGGTTTTATCCATAGAATGCGTTGGCAAGACATACTCTTTTGCAATTTTGGCTTTAGCGTTGGCTGAAGCGATTGCAAATGTGTATGGCTTATACGTTGGCTTAAAATTTCATAAAATACTTTCCTTCTTCAATTTTATAAAGTGTAAGTTTATCACTACCATATTCTTCAAGTGTTTCTAGAGAAACAGGTTCGTATTTTTTTAACGCTCCACTTTTTTCAAGTTTTCCTTTTAACCATATTCCAAATATTTGTAAACTGCCTTTTGAACGGATATTTTTGAAATAATCTCCTTGAGTTCGCATTGGAATTATATAACCATCATCTGTGTATGCTAAGAAATCTCCTTTTGGATAGAATTGTTGTGAATTTAAATCTGTACTAGCAATCAATTTAATTTCATACCAAGGTCTTGGTTTTGTTTTTCCACTTGAACGACTCCACCTACCTTTTCCAAAATATACATTTAAATTTGATTTTTCTTTTTCCGCTACTCTATCAAGAGGGAATATAAATTTTGAAAGATTTTCTGTTGAAATTGTAGCAGGATTATATTTCTTGAGGCTTGCCCATAGGTTTTCTACCTTATCTAAGATGATTTTTTTCTTTCCGGGAACAGTTATTTCTGCTTTGTCAATTGATAAAGAGTAGTTAGGAGAATATAAGTCATTTAAGAAACTAACTAAGTCCGTTTTTTGTTTGTTGTCTAAAATAGGTACGGTACACTCAATATTTCCTTTTGTACCGCTTGCAGAAAAATTTGAAGACCCAACATATAAGTTTGAATCATCTTCTTTGTCAAATTGATAAACCTTCCCGTGGTATCTTCTGCCGTTTGTCACATATACGCCAGAATGCTCATTGTGTGCTTTTAATGATTCATTAAGTTTGGTAACAGCATTAAGTTTTTTTTGAACTAAACCTTCATAGAAAGCCATACCTAAAAGTAAACGAGAAGTACCACCTTTTTTTGCTATTTCTATGAATGATTTCTCAAATGAATTAATTACATCGAGTGAAGCATAGCCAGAAGCAATTGTAACATTTTTAGAAGAAGCAAATTCTTTATCTAAAACTGAACGAAATTGCCCACCGTATTTATCTACATTAGTGTACATTGATATTGGCTTTAACATTTTCTAAAAATAATTTAATATGCTTTGCAAAAGGCAAAATACCAGATGGAGGAACAGAATTTCCAATTTGTTTTCTTACTTCTGTAATTGTTCCTTCAAATATGAAATCATCTGGGTAACCAAATAACCTTGCTCTTTCACGGTTTGTAAGTGGTCTTGGTTCTTCATAATGGTAACCCCAAGTTCCACCACCACCACTAGCAATAATTGTTGTTGATGGCTTGTCGGGATGTAATCTTCTATATACGTGAGAAATCATTCCTTTTACATAGTGAGGAGAATCTCTAGGAATACTTGTGAAATTACCTCCAGGAGGAATTAGTTTTAATTTTTCTATTGTACTATTTTGAATATTTTGATGTTCATTATTATGCTTAACTTTTTTAACACCTTTAAGAGCCTCTTTTGACGATAAGTAATTATTTAAATCTCTAGTTGGAGCAGGAATATCAAAATATTGTTCTACATCTTTTCTTACTCCAATTATTAAAACACGTTGTCTTACTTGAGCAACTCCATATTCTGCAAAATTTATTAAATGTGTTGTAGTATTATAACCGTATTTACCTGTTGCTGAAAAATCTTCTATTATTTGTTTAATGGCTGTTTTCTTATTTGCGGTAAGAATACCTTTTACATTTTCTGCAATAAACATTAATGGATTCTTTTGAGAAACTATCTCGACAAAATTTTGATATAAATTCCCTCTATCTGTATTTATTCCACCTCTTTTCCAAATCATAGAAAAGTCTTGGCAAGGGAATCCTCCAAGTATTAGGTCAGCATCTGGAATTTGAGAATAATCTAACTTTGTTATATCTCCATTTACAATATGGTCTCCAATATTTTTTGCGTAAGTTTCACACGCTCTAGTTTCAATATCGTTTGCCCATTTGATATTAAAACCAGTTTGATGAAAACCTAAATCCATTCCTCCACATCCAGAGAATAGAGAAATGACATCTATTTTCTCTTTCTTTTTTTCTAGTTTGTTATTATTTTCAATAGGAGGAGAGTAGATTCTTAATTGTGGTTCTTCTACTGTGCTATTATTTTTTAAATCATTTATTAATGTAGGCATAGTTAGTTTTGTATTGGATGTGATTTCAAATATTTTATTTTTTTTTCGGCTACTTTTAGTACTTTGCTTGCACATTCTTCGTCAGCAATTTCATAGACAATTTTATCGCTAATAAATTGTACTAACAATTCTTCCTTATCTAGTTTTAGAACTTCTGAAAGTTTGACTAACATCTCCTTTGTTGGATTTCGTTCGTTTCTTTCAATTTTGCTCAATATTGCTTGGTCAATATCTACATAAGCAGATACCTGTCTTAAAAGAAGTCCGAGAGTTTGTCTTTTATTTCGTAAAATTTGTCCGATTGTTTCCATTTGAAAATTGTTACTTGACAATAAGTGTCAAATATAGTTTGTCAAATTTTGGAAAGCAAGAAATTCGGATTGTATTTTTTAGAGCGGTGGAAAATTTTAGCTCTTTTGGTTTTTTAAGCTTTGGATTTGTGTGTCGGCAAAAACCGAAAGTGCTAAAATAGGTGGCTGGTTCGGTATGAAACACAACGGTTTGTATAAGAATAGTAGCCGATTTCGGAAGTAGAATTTTTCAGTTTACTACTAATGTTGTTGCGGACTAAAATGTTCATATTTACTACTATTTCGGCTATTATTTTTATACGTTGTTGTGTTTTCGTACATTATTTTCCGTTCTGTTGATAGCGTTGGCAAAGACATACTCTTTTGCAATTTTTGGCTTTTGCTGTTGGCTTTTTTGAGCGAATTGTAAATGTGTATGGCTTTCAGGTTGGGAATATTCAGTTTCAAAAATTCCGTTTATTTGGTCAATATAAACCTGCTGTTGTCCTTTTCTGTATTTTTTGTAAATATTTAAAATCCGATTAACTGTTTCGCTATTGAGTAATGAAAGGTTTAATACTTGTGCTTTATTCAAGTCATTTGGTTCAAATTTCTTTAATCCATTTCCATATTCTCGTCTATTGTCACTAAATATTTTCTTTGCTATATCTGTTAATAAATAAGCAAAAAGCAAATCAGGGTTAATAGTTGAGAATAAATCTGACTGCTTTAAATATACACAGTGAAATGTTGTCAAATTAGATATTTCGGCTTCATTCCGTATAAACTTTAATCCATTTCTGTTAAAAACTGAAACCCAAATTGGTGCAGGAGGTCTGTTTTCTAATGAATACCATAACTTTCTGCTCTTGGTTAGATATTTCTCATTTATTCCATCTTCTATTCCTTTTTGGAGATAATTATCAACTGCTTTATTATCTGATTTTGCAGCATCAAATAAATATGTTAATTCATCATTTTGTTCCAATTGTTCAAAATCATTAGAAGTGAAAAAGACTTTTTTAACGTCTTTCGCTTTACAAATACAAGGAAGTAGGTTGTCAGATTGAATTGAAAATTGTTTTGCTTTAGATGGTCTAAAAGTGAAATAATCATTTGCTCCTGTTGCAATCCCTCTAACTACTTTTGCATATTTTGAAAATGGGACAAGGTTTTTGTATTTGTCTGAGTTTTGAACTTGATAATATTTACGCCATTTAATATTTGGGTCTAAATCAGAAGGTTTATATGTAAACTCTCCTTTTAAATTTGGATAAGAATTAATGTAGTTTACTATTTTTGATAAATCTGATTTTGATTCTATTGTAGAAATATTGATTTCTTTATCATTATTATCTTTGGCTAATAAAAGAATAGATGCTGTCGTCAAAGCATCATCAAAAACATTTTCCTTAAAATCAATTACAAACAAATGTCTTAACGTGTTTGTTTTAATAAGATATTCTTTAACCAATTTTCCGTAATCAGAATTCAGAAATTCAGATGGAATAATGTAAGCCATTCTTCCATTTGGTGCTAATTGATAAATTGACTTTAAAAGAAAAAGAGTGTATAAATTAGTAAAACCATTAAATTTAAAATTTAGACGGTTTTCAATTTCTTTTAGAATACTTTTATTGTCGTAATCGTGAAATTTAAAATAGGGAGGATTGCATATAATTCCATCATATTCATTTGACCAATCATTGAACATATAATCTTCAAGATTTAATGAAACATTGGAATTAGTGTTAAAAAAAGATTGGGCCTCTTTAAAAATGGTTTCGTCAATATCAAAACCTTTGATATTGATATTAGGTTTTTTTTTGAGAAGGTTTCTTGAAAAAACACCTAAACCAAAAGCAGGTTCTAAAACTGTTTTTAGTTTTTTATTTCCAATTAACCAATCAGACATTAAATCAGCAATAGTTTCAGGAGTAAAAAATTGAGCGAATTTTTTACGGTGGGAAAGACTAATTTTCTCAATATATTTTTTTTCTAACACCATATTAAAAATCAGTTATGTTTAATAATGATGTTAGACTATCTATATCCAAATATGCAGTACCTTTCTCAAAACTAACATAAAATAATAATCTACCTCTTCCCATTTCTCGTCTAACACTTTTGTGTTCAGGTTCAATTATTTTATATGCAACCTGATTGGTGTTTCGAGTATTAATTTTAACCGTAGTTTTATTTTGATTTTTTATATCTTGACTTATTTCATAATAATCCCCTTCTTTTTCAGGTTCTGTTAGTAAGGTTAGAATGTTCTTGAAAGAAATACCATAAGATTTATCGAAAAATACTTGAAAATAGTAATGTGGGACATCAAATGTTTCAGCCCATTTATAAACAACTTTTACATCCTCAATTTTGGGCGTAATACTTAAATAATCTCTTTTTTGAACAATAATAATATTGTCTTTTAACTCTTTGAAAAGAAGTGATAATTCTTGCAACCTTTCTGTTGCTTTCCAACTTGGTCTTCTAAAACTAATTGAGGTTATCGTTTCAGAATTGATACTATTTAAAATATCAATGAAATGTTTTTTATTTGGGTGTTCAAGTAAGTCTGTAAAATTTTCAAGAATTTTATCTTTTACTAATAATGCTTGTTCAAGATGAGTTGCAGTTCTATCCTGCATTTCTTGTTCGTATTTATCTATCAAAAATGCACTTGACCTAATTTCTAAACCTGCAATCGCTTTTTTGACATAATCCGTTATTTCAGAATGCGGAATATTACTTATGTCATAATCAAGGTTTATATCAAAATCTTCTTTCTTGAAAATAAGGAGGTCTGGTCGTTTGCCAATTGTATCTAATTCATCCTGAAATTCATTATAGAATTGGTCAAAACCTTTTTCTCCCGCAACTATATCGTCTGATTTTCCATATCTAACAGCAACATAGTTTTTAGAAGTTTCATTAATTGCTCTAAAAATTAAATCTTCCGCCCAATCTCCTTGCTCTTTGTTACTAATGAACATTGAAGATGCTTGAGTAGGTGGTGAAGTCCTATCTCTCGGTATTGAAAAATCAACTATTGTTACTGGAATAAGTTTAGTTAATTCCCTTAATTCATTAAAGTATGTCATATGTTTTTACCGTATTTTATTTCCTGTTCTGCAACTTTTAGTACTTGAATTGCTTGATTTTCATTTTTAATTAAGTCATATACTTTATTTGCCAACCACAGAGTTTCTAATTCATTGTAAGGGAAATTGAAGATTTTACTAATGGATACTAAATGCTCTCTTTTAAGAACTTTTTGGTTTCGTTCAATCTTACTTAAAAAACCATCCCCAACATTTAGTTTAGAAGCAAGTTCTCGTTGTAACATTCCTTTACTTTCTCGTAATTCTTTTATTTTTTGTCCAATTGTCATTCTACCTTATTTGACTTGACTTAATTAGGTTAAATGTAAGAAAATTTTTTGAATTTCAACCTGTGAGTTGGAAAGATTTTACTCTTTTATTGTAACTATTCACCCAAATTAGGCAAAAAATAATTATCCTCAAAAGCATTAT
>CAZUFO010000104.1:0-7330 GCA_964619615.1 uncultured Lutibacter sp.
ATGAGTGATAAAACGTTGTCACCATTTATAGGAATCAGAATAAAACCATTTACAGAAGAATTGAAAGATCGCGGATTAAGAACGCTTGATATTTTTTTAACAACATTACTTTCAGAAACCAACGGAAAACTACCAAACAATTTTGTAGTGATGTTGCCAAAAGTAACAATCCCAGAACAAATTATTGCGCTGGTTTCTTTCTTCGAAATTATTGAAGAAAAATTTAAATTAGAAGTTGGTTCTTTAAAAATGGAAATCATGGTAGAAACCACACAATCTATTATTGACCATACAGGAGTTAACCCATTATACCGTTTTATTTTAGCAAGTAAAGGACGATGTATTGCAACTCACTTTGGAACTTATGACTATACCGCATCCAACAATATTACGGCACGTTATCAAGAAATGGATCATGATGTGTGTGATTTTGCGCATTATATGACCAAAGTCGCTTTAAATCACACAGGTGTTTGGTTGTCTGATGGCGCAACAAATACAATGCCTATCGGTCCGCACCGTGGAGATTTAACGCCACAACAAGAATTGGAAAACAAAGAGGTTGTTCATAGGGCGTGGTTAAAAGGATACAAACATATTCGTCATTCATTATATAAAGGATTGTATCAAGGATGGGATTTAAACCCAGCGCAATTACCAATGCGATATGCAGCAGTGTATGCTTTCTTTTTAGAGAGTTATGACGATGCCGTTTTGCGTTTAAAAACCTTTGTTGAAAAATCAGCACGGGCAACATTAATCGGCGATACTTTTGATGATGCAGCAACAGGACAAGGCCTATTAAATTACTTTTTAAAAGCATTGAATAGTGGTGCAATAACTATTGATGAGGTTTTAGTAACAGGTTTAACATTGGATGAAATTAGAACACGATCGTTTGCAAAAATTTTAAAAGGACGTAGAGGAGAATAGTTTAATTTTTTCCTGTCTGTCCCGTAAAAGTTTGAATTCAAACCAATGTGTTAAAAATAAATTCCCGAGATCCAGATAGTTATCGGGATTTCGGGAATGACATTTTATTTTAAATTAAAAAAATTTAATACTCAGTTTTATTTTCTTTTGATGCCCATTCGTTAAAAACTTCTCGAGCTTCATTTTGAAGTATTTGTACAAATTTTATTGTTCTGTCTCCAATATTTTTATCTAGTTCTTCATAAATAAATTGATCGTCGAAATCAATTTTTGCGGCATCAATTTTATCACAACCATAAAAGACTGCTTTAGGTCGAGCCCAATAAATAGCACCTAAACACATTGGGCAGGGTTCACAAGATGTATAAATAATACAATCATCTAATTGAAAAGTTCCTAATTTTGTGCAAGCGGCGCGAATCGCGGTGACTTCGGCATGCGCAGTCGGGTCGTTGGTTGAAGTAACACGATTAAATCCTTCGGCAACAATTTCTCCATTTTTTACAACTACTGCGCCAAACGGTCCACCAGCACCAGAGTTCATTCCTTCTTGAGCTAATTCAATCGCTCTTTTCATAAATTTTTTATCTTCTACTGTCATATTTTTTCGTTTGAATTGATTCCTTTCTGGGATTACAAAGATAGAAAACTAAACTTGAATTTGAATTATTTTTATGCTAATGTGGAGCGTCAAAATGTTATAAAAATAATTTATATCCAAATCAATTGCCATAATATTAAAAAGTTGCCATAAATTTTATATATTTAATGTCTTTTCTAATAAAATCAAGAAGATAATTATGTCAGATAATATAAAACAATCACCAGTAGAAAACTTTATAAATGGTCAGTTTGAAAAAAGCAATCAAAAGGAAATGGAAGTTATTAATCCAGCTGATGGACACGTTATTTCTTCATTGCCACTTTCAACTTATAATGATGTTGATAAAGCTGTAAAAGCTGCAGAAAATGCATTTCCTGCTTGGTCTTCTATGACATTTAAAGAGCGAGTTCAAATATTTTTTAGGTATAGAACATTACTTGAAAAAAACATGGATGAACTCACCAAATTGGTTCAACTCGAAAATGGAAAAATATATGGAGAAGCACAAGCTGAAGTTTTAAAAAGTATGGAATTGTGTGAATTTGCAGTATCGATTCCTCAAATTATTGTAAATGAAGTACAGGAAGTAAGTAAAGGTGTAGAATGTAGAATTGAGCGTAAACCTTTAGGAGTTGTTGCATCAATAACACCTTTTAATTTTCCGAATATGGTTCCGCATTGGACCATGCCAAATGCACTAGTTTTAGGGAATACAATGGTAATGAAACCTTCTGAAATAGTTCCGTTAAGTACTGTTCGAATGGCTGAATTACTAAAAGAAGCGGGATTGCCAGATGGTGTTTTCAATCTAGTAAACGGAGGAAAAGAAGTTGTAGAAGCAATTTGCGATCACCCAGGTATTAAGGCCGTTTCTTTTGTTGGTTCAACAAAGGTTGCCAAAATTGTATATATAAGAGCAACTTCAACATTAAAAAGATGTGTTGCGCTTGGAGGTGCAAAAAATCATTTATTAGTATTCCCAGATGCAAACCCAGATATGACCGCTTCAAATGTTGTTGCGTCTATGGCGGGTTGTGCAGGTCAGCGTTGCATGGCGGCTTCGGTTATGGTTGGCGTGGCTGATGTTCAACATATTATTGATAAAATGGTTGTTGAAGCAAATAAATTAATTCCTGGAGATAATCTAGGTTCTGTAATTTCCGCAGTTGCAAAAGAACGAATTGAAAGATATATTTCTGAAGCAGAAGATAATGGTGCTAAAATTTTAGTTGATGGACGAAATACAACTGTTAAAGGAAAAGAAGGCGGTTTTTATGTTGGACCAACAATCATAGATTATGTAACTACGGATATGTCTGTGGCTCGTGAAGAAATTTTCGGACCAGTTATTTCCATCATAAGAGCAAAAGATTTAGATGAAGCTATTGAAATTGAAAACGGATCTAATTATGGAAATGCAGCTGCGGTATTTACGCAGAGTGGAGGCATAGCAAAACAAGTGATGGACAGAGCAAGTGCTGGAATGATTGGAGTTAATATTGGTGTTCCTGTTCCAAGAGAGCCTTTTCCTTTTGGTGGCTGGAACGATTCTAAATTTGGAGTTGGTGATATAACAGGTAGAAGTTCCATTGAGTTTTGGACGCAGAATAAAAAAACAACGATTAAATGGAATCCTGAAGCGCAAACTAATTGGATGAGTTAATCAACTCTGAAATTAAATCTAACTAACTATGAGTAACCAACAAATTATAAAAAATAATCTTGATTATACGTTGTTTTCCTGGGCAAAGCAAGGGGATCTTAATCCTATTAATGCATCGTATGCAGAAGGAAGTTATGTGTATGATAGAGACGGAAAGAAATACCTCGATTTTTCTTCACAATTAATGAATGTAAATATTGGTCATGGTAATCAACGAATTACTGAGGCTGTTGCTAAACAAATGAAAGAGGTAAGTTATGTATATCCAGGAATGGCAACAGATGTGCGTGGTAGATTGGGAAAAAAAATAGCCGAGATTACTCCAGGAAACTTAACAAAAACCTTTTTTACTTTAGGTGGTGCAGAAGCCATTGAGAATGCCATTAAATTAGCAAGAATTTATACAGGTCGCCATAAGATAGTCACATTTTACAGGTCGTATCATGGTGCTACTTATGGTGCGATTTCTGCTGGAGGTGACCCTCGAAAATTCCCTGTTGATAGTCAGGCAATGCCAAATGTGATTCATGTAGAAAACCCGTACGCATATCGTTGCCCTTGGAATTCTAATTCTATCGAGCAATGCGGTGAGCGTTCCATAGAAAATCTTGAACGGGTATTAAAGTTTGAAAACCCAGAAAGTGTTGCAGCAATTCTTTTTGAAGGTGAATCTGGTTCTTCAGGTTGTATAAAATATCCACCAATGTATTTGAAGCGAGTAAGTGAACTTTGTAAAAAATACTGAATCCTTTTTATTGATGATGAAACGATGAGTGGTTTTGGAAGAACAGGTAAAATGTTCGGAATTGATCATCATGATGTAACGCCAGATATTATGGTAATGGCAAAAGGATTAACATCTGGTTATTTGCCATTAGGGGCAATGACCGTTACTGATACAATTGCAAATTATTTTAATGACAATGCGATGATACTTGGGTTAACCTATTCTGCACATCCAGTTTCATGTGCAGCAGCATTAGAAAATTTAAAGGTTATTGAAGAAGATAATTTGGTAGAACGAGCAGCCGAAATGGGAAAATATATTGAAGATGAGGTTGCAAAACTGAAACGAAAACATAAATCAATTGGTGATTTTAGGAACACAGGATTATTAGGTTGTATAGAATTGGTTAAAAATAGAAAAACAAAAGAGCCAATTACACCATGGAATGGAAAGCCAGAAGAAATGGAAGTCACTAATAAAATGGCAACCAAAATTAGAGAATTAGGAATGTTCACTTTTGTAAGATGGAATTTTATTTTTATTGCTCCACCATTGAATGTTAGTAAAGAAGAAGTAGATGAAGGGCTAAAGATTATCTCACAAGCAATATCGATTGCTGATGAGTATTGCGAATAGAACGCAGATGACACTGATTTAGCAGATACTCGCTGATAAAAATAAATTAAAATCATATTTTATCATAATAATCAGCGTCATCAGCGTTCCATAAAATATATGAACAAAGACATAGTAGAGTTACAAGAAGACGTTTCCAAATCACCATTATATAGTGAAGATTTGGCGCCGGTTCCTGCTTCAAAAAGAACGTGGAGTAAATGGCATTTGGCAGCAATTTGGGTTGGAATGGCAGTTTGTATTCCAACATATCTCTTGGCTTCGTATATGATAAAATCAGGATTGAATTGGTATGAAGCCTTGATTATTATTGGCTTGGCGAATTTAATTATTACAATCCCAATGGTTTTAAACGGTCACGCTGGCGTAAAATATGGCATCCCGTTTCCTGTAATTGGTCGTGCTGCATTTGGCACAAAAGGCATTCATTTGGCTTCGGTTACAAGAGGGATTATTGCTTGCGGTTGGTTTGGTGTGCAAACTTGGATTGGTGGACTTGCCATTTACGCCATTTTTAATGCACTAACTGGCTCAACTGGCGAACTCGGTTTGTCTGTAGGGAAATTTGTTGGTTTTGGAATTTTCTGGATTATCAATATGTATTTTATCTGGAAAGGAACAGAAAGTATCAAATGGCTAGAAACTTATTCAGCACCAATATTAATTTTTATGGGTGTTGCTTTAATTTATTGGAGTTATGCTAAAGCAGATGGATTTTCAATTGTGTTAGATCAAAGTATTCAGTTAGAAAAAACTGCTGCAACAATAACAGAAGATAATGGTGGTATTTATTTGAATTTGAATGTCTTGCATGATAAAGAAGGTGGTTTGAAAGCAACCGAATATAATATTATTTCAGATAAAAGTACATCTTGGGAAATACTTACAACACAACCAATTCCAATTTTAAATACTGAAAATGTACAAGTACAATTCAGAAATATAGACAATGAAGAAATACTGTCAAGTGTAGTCTCAGCAAATCTTATTAATCCTTCCGAAGAAAAAGAAAGCAAACTTTGGAGTTACCTTCTTTGGTTGACTGCAATGGTTGGTTTTTGGGCAACCATGTCGATTAGTATTGCTGATATAACACGTTTTGCATCCACACAAAAAGATCAAGTTGCAGGGCAATTTATTGGTTTACCAGCAACAATGATGTTGTATTCCTTTGTTGGAATTTTTGTTACCTGCGCAGCAGTCATCAATTTTCAAGATATTCTAATTGCAGATGATGCACCTTGGGACCCAGTATCATTAATTGCAAAATTCAAAAATCCTGTAGTAGTTATTATCGCACAAATTTTTATGCTCATTGCAACATTGAGCACCAATATTGCTGCTAATGTAATTGCGCCTTCCAATGCATTTTCAAATTTATGGCCTAAAAAAATAAGTTTCAGAACAGGAGGAATGATTACTGGTGTTTTAGGAATCCTTATAATGCCTTGGTGGTTATTGAACGAAATTTCAGGATTCTTAATTTTTGTAAGTGGTTTATTAGGTCCAGTTCTCGGAATTTTAATTGCTGATTATTTTATCATTAGAAAAAAGAAACTCGCTTTAGCAGAATTATATAAAGAAGACGGTATTTATTCCTACAATAAAACAGGATTCAATAAAGCAGCGATGATTGCTTTGTTTGTTGGCGTATTTTTAGCCTTAATAGGTTATTGGGTTCCTGCACTAAATTTCTTATATTTATTGTCTTGGTTTACAGGATTTATAATTTCGTTTGTGTTGTATATTTTGTTGATGAAGAATAATGCAACACTAATAATTCAAAAATTGAACGCAGATGACGCAGATTTAGTAGATTATCACTGATAAGAAAAAATAAATCATATTTAATCATAAAAAATCAGTGTTATCAGCGTTCCAATAAAATAAAAATATGTCAATACTAATAAAAAACGGTCAAGTAGTCACAGCAGCAGAAACTTATATTGCTGATATTTATATTGAAGGCGAACAAATAATAGCCATAGGAAAAAACCTAAAGTACAAAGCAGACAAAATTATTGATGCTACTGATAAATTAGTTTTTCCTGGCGGAATTGATCCTCATGTACATCTCGACATGCCTTTTATGGGAACTCATTCTTCCGATGATTACGAAACAGGAACTCGTGCTGCACTTCACGGAGGAACCACAATGGTTATCGATTTTATATTGCAAACACAAGGCGATTCGTTGTATAATGCACTAAAAACGTGGCAGAAAAAATCACAAGGAAAAGCCATTGGAGATTATTCGTATCACATGGCTGTAACCGATTTTAATGATGCCGTTTCAAAAGAAGTGGTTCAAATGATTGAAGAAGAGGGCATCACATCCTTTAAAACATTTATGGCTTACAAAGGTGCTTTGATGATTGACGATGGACAAATGGTACAACTAATGAAAGTGGTTAAAAAGCACGGAGGATTAGTAACTGTTCACGCAACAAATGGTGATGTTATTGATTCTTTGATTGCAAAAAACAGAGCAGCAGGAAATTTATCACCTTTATACCATTATTTATCACAACCTGAAGTTACCGAAGCCGAAGCCTCTGCACGTTTTTCGGATATGCTTCATTATACAGATTGTCCTGGTTATATTGTACACATGACTTGCGAAGGAGCCTTGAATGCTGTCAGAAAATCTACACAGCGCAATCAAAAAGTGTTTGTAGAAACTTGCACACAATATTTAGTATTAGATGCTTCTTTATATGAAAAAGATTTCGAAGGTGCAAAATGGGTTATGAGTCCGCCTTTGCGA
>CAZUFO010000105.1:0-7305 GCA_964619615.1 uncultured Lutibacter sp.
AACTGATTCAAGATCAATCTAAAACAGATTGGAAAGAAATGTATCAAGTTTTTAATTGTGGACATCGAATGGAAATTTATGTAAATCCTTCAATAGCAAATGAAATTATTGAAATTTCTAAATCGTTTAATGTTAATGCTCAAATTGTTGGTAGGGTTGAAGAATCAGAAAGTAAAAAATTAACTATTAAAAGTGAGTTTGGAACATTTTGCTATTAATAGTTGAACTCGTAAAATTGGTATTCTTTTTCAAGTAACTTTTTTTTGGCTAAGATGATGGCAAAAAGTATCATCTGATTGTCTATTCTTAAGTGTCAAAACAAGTGCTTAGAATTGGAGTTGTGTACAATTTTTATATTGAAATTGTTTAACAACTTAGATGCAAGCAAAATCTTATCAAAAGAAATAAAACCAACTAAAATTCGTAAATTTGCATTCCAAAGAATAGAAGATGTTAGATAAATTACATATAATAAAACAACGATTTGATGAGGTGTCAGATTTGATTATTCAGCCTGATATTATTACGGATCAAAAGCGTTATGTCAAACTCAATAAAGAGTATAAAGACTTAAATGCGATGGTCGAAAAAATCAATGAATATGAAGTTTTACTGAATAACATAACTGAAGCAAAAGAGATTATTGCGGATGGGTCTGATGCGGAAATGACCGAAATGGCTAAGATGGAAATCGACGAGGCTAATGAAGCGATTCCGAAGTTAGAAGACGACATTAAATTTATGTTGATTCCGAAAGACCCTGAAGATGCTAAAAATGTTATTGTAGAAATTCGTGCAGGAACAGGTGGAGATGAAGCCAGTATTTTTGCTGGAGATTTATTTAGAATGTACACCAAATTTGCATCGGATAAAGGTTGGAAAACAGAAGTAGAAGATTTGAGTGAAGGAACTGCTGGAGGATTTAAAGAAATTATTTTTAGTATTACAGGTCCTGATGTTTATGGTGAACTAAAGTTTGAATCGGGTGTGCATCGTGTGCAGCGTGTGCCACAAACAGAAACTCAAGGGCGAGTTCATACAAGTGCAGCCACTGTGATGGTGTTGCCGGAAGCTGAAGAGTTTGATATCGATTTAAAACAAAGCGATATTCGAGTAGATTATTTTTGTTCTTCAGGTCCTGGAGGGCAATCGGTAAATACAACCTATTCTGCGGTGCGTTTAACACACGTTCCAACAGGGATTGTAGCGCAATGTCAAGATCAAAAATCACAACATAAAAATAAAGACAAAGCCATGAAAGTATTGCGTTCGCGTATTTACGAAATGGAATTGGCAAAGAAATTAGCGGCCGATGCTATAAAAAGAAACACCTTGGTTTCAAGTGGTGACCGTTCTGCAAAAATTAGAACTTATAATTATCCACAAGGTCGTGTTACAGAACATAGAATAGGTCTAACTATTTACGATTTACAAAATGTAATCAATGGCGATATTCACAAGATTGTAGAAGAATTGAAATTACATGAGAATACAGAGAAATTGAAAGAGCTCGGAGAAGTGCTTTAAATTATTTGGAATGTCACAACTGTCCCGAATGTTATCGGGACTGTAGAAGTGTTGTTTTAGAATCTTATCAAAAATAAAAACTCAAACTTTCGTTTGAGTTTTTTCTTATTTAAAAGTTAAGGCATCGCTCACGCACAATTGTATCGTGTGGTAAATAATAATTTTTTGTAAATATGAGACAAACAAAAAGTCCCAAACTTTCGTTCAGGACTTTCATTATAAGCAAGGTATTAACTAATCTATTTTACTTTATCAACAACCGCCTTAAAAGCTTCTGGATGGTTCATCGCTAAATCTGCAAGAACCTTACGGTTCAATTCAATGTTATTAGCTTTGACTTTCCCCATAAACTGAGAATAAGACATTCCGAATTGGCGAGCACCAGCGTTAATACGTTGGATCCACAAACCACGGAAGTTTCTTTTGTTGTTTTTACGGTCTCTATAAGAATATAACATTCCTTTTTCAACCGCATTTTTTGCTACTGTATAAACGTTTTTACGTCTTCCAAAGTAACCTTTTGCTTGCTTCAATATCTTTTTTCTACGAGCTCTTGAAGCAACTGAATTTACTGATCTTGGCATAATTTCAATGTTTTTATTTTATGATAGGCGGACTGAATTTATTTCAGGCTCTTATACGAGCGCTATCACATGGTTAAAAATTCCTAACTTCTATTTCAAAGTTAATTGTTGTAAGATATTCTTTCTGTCAGATTTGTGTACCAAACCATCGTGAGTTAATCTTAGCTTACGCTTTTTAGATTTTTTTGTCAATATATGACTCTTAAAAGCATGCTTCCTTTTGATTTTTCCAGAACCAGTCAACTTAAAACGTTTCTTGGCACTAGATTTTGTTTTCATTTTAGGCATTTCTCTTCGTTTTTATCTTGCTTAATACTTTTGTGCTGAACTCGTTTCAGCATCTATTTTATAGTTGTCATGTTGAGCGCAGTCGAAACATCTCAAAAGATACTTCTCTTTGTTCAGAATGACATTTGTTTTTCTATTTTTTCTTCGGAGCAATAAACATAATCATACGTTTACCTTCCAATTTAGGCATTTGTTCAACCTTACCATATTCTTCTAACTCTTGTGCTAGTTTCAATAATAAAATTTGCCCTTGATCTTTATAAATTATAGAACGTCCTTTAAAGAATACGAATGCTTTTAATTTAGCACCTTCTTCTAAAAATTTAATTGCGTGTTTCTTTTTAAACTCATAATCGTGCTCATCAGTCTGTGGTCCGAAACGAATTTCTTTAACCACAACTTTCGTTGCTTTCGATTTTTGAGCTTTATCACGCTTTTTTTGTTCGTACAAAAACTTTTTATAGTCAATAACTTTACATACAGGTGGAACTGCTTTTGGAGATATTTCTACCAAATCCAATTCTTGTTCGTCTGCAATAGCTCGTGCTTTTTCGATAGGATAAACTCCTATTTCAATATTGTCGCCTACTAGACGAACTTCATCAACAAACTTAATTTTTTCATTAATTCTGTGTTGATCTTCTTTGATGACTCTCCAAGGCTTTCTCGGGCCTCTTCTTCTACGTATTGCTATGACTGTAAAATTTAAATTAAACTAAAATTGTTTTAACGTACTCTTTATTTCTTCTTGCATTAAAGTAATAAAATCTTCAATGCTGTATGTTCCTTTGTCGCCTTCTCCGTGCTTTCTTACGGATACAGTTCCTTGCCCTTCTTCATTCTCACCAACAATCACCATATATGGGATTTTCTTCAATTCGGCATCTCTAATTTTTCGACCCGTTTTCTCACTTCGGTTGTCAATTAGGGCGCGAATTTCGGAATTTTCTAAGACTTCTGAAACTTTTTCAGCATATATTTGATATTTCTCGCTAATAGGTAAGATAATAACTTGCTCAGGCGTTAACCATAAAGGAAAATTACCTCCAGTATTTTCTAATAAAATAGCGATAAATCGTTCCATAGAACCAAATGGTGCACGATGTATCATTATTGGTCGGTGTAATTTGTTATCTGCGCCTTTATAAGTTAGATCAAAGCGTTCAGGTAAGTTGTAATCTACTTGAATAGTTCCAAGTTGCCAGTTTCTACCCAAAACATCTTTTACCATAAAATCTAATTTCGGACCGTAAAAAGCAGCTTCGCCATAAACAGTTACCGTTTTTAAACCTTTTTCTTTGGCTGCATAAATAATCGCATTTTCTGCTTTTTCCCAATTTTCATCAGAACCTATATATTTTTCTTTGTCCTCTGGATCTCGTAAAGAAATTTGTGCCGTAAAATCCTCAAAACCTAAGGCTCCAAAAACATACAATACCAAATCGATTACATTCATAAACTCATCATGTAATTGATCGGGTGTGCAGAAAATATGTGCATCATCTTGTGTAAAGCATCTAACACGAGTCAATCCATGTAACTCGCCACTTTGTTCGTAGCGATATACGGTGCCAAACTCAGCAAAACGTATTGGTAATTCTTTGTATGAATATGGTTTTACACGATAAATTTCACAGTGATGTGGACAGTTCATCGGTTTTAGTAAAAATTCTTCATTCTCTTTCGGAGTGTGAATTGGCTGAAAACTATCTTCTCCATATTTTTCATAATGACCAGAAGTGACATACAATTCTTTCTGACCGATATGTGGCGTCATCACCAATTGATAGCCTGCTTTTTTCTGAGCAGCTTTTAAGAAATTTTCTAAGCGTTCACGTAAAGCGGCACCTTTTGGAAGCCATAAAGGCAATCCTTGACCAACTCTTGGTGAGAATGCAAATAACTCTAATTCTTTTCCTAGTTTTCTATGGTCGCGTTGTTTTGCTAATTCTAATTTTTCTAAATATTCTGTAAGTAATTTTTGTTTCGGAAAAGAGATTCCGTAAATACGAGTTAACTGTGTATTGTTTTCATCACCTCTCCAATATGCACCACCAGCACTCATTACTTTTACCGCTTTTATAATTCCAGTATTTGGAATATGTCCACCACGACATAAATCCGTAAAATCTGCATGATCGCAAAAAGTAATATCACCATCTGTTAAATTTTCAATCAACTCAACTTTATATTCGTTGTGTTGTTTTTTATAGAAATCTAAAGCAGCATCTTTTGAAACTTCTCGCAGTTGGAATTGATGTTTTTCACGAGCAAATTCAATCATTTTATCTTCAATTTTCTTGAAGTCTTTTTCTGAAATCACTTCATCTCCTAAATCTAAATCATAATAAAATCCATTATCAATAGCAGGTCCAATAGTTAGTTTTGCCTTCGGATGAAAAAATAAAATGGCTTGTGCCAATAAGTGAGCAGATGAATGCCAAAAGGCTTTTTTACCTTCATCACTATCAAAAGTATAAAGAATTAAATCGCCATCGGTGGTTAAAGGGGTAGCGGTTTCAACAGTTGTGTTATTAAATTTTGCCGAAATTATATTTCGAGCTAAACCACTACTAATACTCATGGCAACATCAAAAGGTGTGCTACCGCTTTCAAACTCTTTTACCGAACCATCTGGTAATGTAATTTTTATCATTCTTTTATAAGATTAAGAATGCAAAGGTATTATAAAACTTAATGGTACACAATAGGTTTAAGGTGTTTCTGTTGATTGTTTTAAAGCTTGTTTAATTAGGGGTTCTGTTTTGTTTGGAAGTTGCAGTTTTAAAGAAAATTGCTGTCCTTTTTCTGACATTTTTATCTATGTTTTCTGAAGGATTTCAATCAATTTTTTTTCTGCGTATTTAGTAGAGAATTTTTCGAAATAAAACTTTAAAAACACCAAGCAAATTACATCTTCTAGCAGCTGAGTTTCTTCATTTTTTTTCAATTGTTTTTTTTTTGAAGTAAAAACCGAACTTTTTTAATAATTTCATTATTGTAACCAACTTCTTTTAAAATTTCAAATGCTTTTTCTGTATGAAATTTTGCTAGGCCTCTTCGCTAAGTCAAATATCCTGTTCTATTCATTTTATAAGAATCTCTAGGGATTTCCCAGCGGCATATATGTTGGCAACGAGCGGATAATTGAACTGTTTCTGATGAGTTTGGTTCAAAAACAGTTAATTGTTCACTTATTCGCTGGGCATATAATAGTTCTTTAGGAAAAGATTTCCCTTCTACTATTTCTTCAAAAGGGTCTTTTGAATTGGCTTGATCAAATAATTGTATGGCTTTATTGAGTTGTGTACTCACGAGTTGTATTCTTGGTTGAAAATCAAAATTAGGGAGAAAACAGAAGTTATGCAATTTTGTAGTTAATTTTAGAGTCTTTTTTCAACAAAGTTGATAAGTTGCCATTAAATAATTGTATAATATCAATCCCGTCCTAAAATTTATTTAGGATGGGATTGATCAGGGACTGTTAATTTAAGTGTTTCAGGAATTAGCGGAAACTCTCTAATTGTTAGAGTCAGACTTCAAAATTGGAGTAGTAGTGAATATTATTTTATTGATAATATTATAGTGCAGTGTAATTAGTTTGCGAATCCAACCAATACAAATCCATTTTCAATTTTACAGGGTCAGATGAATTTAATTTGGCAAACTCAATAATCCCCTTTTTAAAAGTAGAACTCATTAGTTTTGTAATTATAATCTATAAAATCTATTGATATAATAGGATAATAATTATATTTGCATTTTATATTAAATTATTGTTATGTCAAAAGTAGTTTTAGTAGGTGCAGGGCCAGGAGATGAAGAGTTGATAACCATAAAAGGGTTAAATGCTATTAAATGTGCAGATGTTATTTTGTACGATGCTTTGGTGAATAAAGAATTATTAAAGTATGCACCTGCTAATGCAGATTTAGTATATGTAGGAAAAAGAGTCAACAATCATAAGTATTCGCAAGATGAGATTAATCTGCTACTTGTTAATTATGGGAGGCATTATAATGTTGTTAGATTAAAAGGAGGAGATCCATTTGTATTTGGAAGAGGAGCTGAAGAGATGTCTTTTCTTGAAGAGAATGGAATTAAGGTTGAAGTTATTCCGGGTATATCTAGTGCTTTGGCAGTTCCAGAACTGCAAGGAATACCGTTAACAAAAAGAAAAGTGAGTGATAGTTTTATGGTAATTGCAGGTGCTAGCTATAAAGGTAAAATTTCTAAAGACCTTGTTTATGGTGCAAAATCTAACACAACCCTCATTGTATTAATGGGGTTGAGGAATTTAACTGAAATTATTGAACAGGTTATTAGGTATAGATCTAAGCACACTCCTTTTGCCATACTCCAAAATGGCACCTTAAAAGATGAAAGGGTTATAATTAATTCAATACATAATTATAAAAGTGTTTTTGATAAGATTGATTTCAATCTGCCTGGAATTATTGTTATTGGAGATGTTGTTGCAGAACATCCATTATTTTTAGACGAAGAAATCCATCGGGTACTAGAGGTATTACATTAACAAAAGATGTTTTTTATTACCATAGATATAAGGTCTAATAATATACCTGATTTTTGATGTTTTTAGAGTTGAATTTGCATTCTAATTAAACTAATTGATTTAGAGAGAGATAGGTTATTTCGATTGATTGTTATTGTATAATCTGACTTTTTTTGGTGTAAAAAGTTAAATAAATTTTTTTATTTTTGATGTTTGGTTGTTAAAATCAATTATTTTTATGTGTGTTAATTAACTGTAAATCAACAAGTCAATAATTAATTTTAACTAATTCAAAAAAAACTTTAATAATTTGTTGTTTGGATAGAAATAGCACCTATATTTGCACCCGCTTACGGAGATATTATTTAAAGTAAGTTTAGTTCATAATTT
>CAZUFO010000106.1:0-7237 GCA_964619615.1 uncultured Lutibacter sp.
GGTGAACTGTTGCATTAGAAGCACCACCAGTTGCACCATCAACACCAAAAACCTCAGTAGTACCATCGCCTGCATCTATTGACTCTATATCTATTGCTGTAATAGTTGCTTTAATAATTTCTTTTATAAGTACTCCATTTGCATCACCAACTTTTAATCCTTCAGTTTCAAAATCTCCATTAACACGAAGTAGATTGTTATCAAACTCACCATAAATTAAAGCTGCGTTTTCATCTGCATTAGAGTTTTCTATAAACAATGTATTTCCTAAATTTGTGTCATTTGTACCAGATTGATACCCAATAAAAACATTGTTACTACTTGTTATTTCTTTTCCTGATTGGTAACCAATATATACGTTATTATTAAACGTTGTTGCAGCTGATGTATTTGCACCAGCTTCATAACCTAAAACAATATTATCATTACCCGTTGTTAAAAAGTCTAAAGCTTGATAACCTATGGCAATATTATTATCGCCCGTACTAATATCATTACCAGCATAAGAACCAACCCCCGAATTTTGTACACCTGTAGAAATCCCTACTAATGAATAGGCACCTATACCTACATTAAAAGCTCCACTAGAAGCAGCAGTTCCTCTTAGAGCATTATATCCAAATGCGGTATTATTAGAACCTGATACGTTGTTACCTAGCGCTTCTACCCCAAATGCAACATTAAAATTCCCATCTACATTAAGCCCCAATGCTAAAACACCAGTTGCAACATTAGAGTCACCAGAAATATTTTCTAAAAGCGACTCACTACCAACAGCAGTATTAAGGTTTCCCGAAGTGTTTTTTTCCATAGATCTATATCCAATTGCAGTGTTTCTTTGCTCTAAATTATTTAATAAAGCGCTATGCCCAACAGCAGTATTTCCATTTCCAATACTATTATTTTGCAATGCTTGATAACCAATACCAATATTTCTTCTATTACTTTGATCATCAGCAGCACCTGCATCAATACCAAGAAATATAGATGAACCGTCGTTTGTACCATCAACATCAGATCTACCATCTTCTAAATCATTTATTCTAACTACTTCACCTACTGCAATCCATGTCGAATTTGCAGGAGTAGCTGTATCGTAATTCCAATAATAAAAACCTGGAAAATTGATACCAATTGTTGTTGTTAAATAAACAAGCATACTATGCTGTAAAGCACCAGGATCTGTAGCAGGAAATACATCAATTTTTGGAATTAAAACACCCTCTGTATTTGTTGGGTTTGCTGCATCTGTTACAGAGATATCTAACAATGCATTTGGGGTTGTATTGTTAACACCCACTTGTGCCATAGTAGATGACGCAATACATAAAAACGCTATTAGTACGGTTAAATTTTTCATAATCTAGTTGTTTTTAGTTATTAGTTTACTGGTTGAAATGAGTGTGTCATTTCTTTTACTTATTCTTATTTTTTTGCTTGTTCTTTTTTTTCTCTTTTTTCTTCTTTTTCTCTTCAGATTTCTTTTTAATATCGTCTAATTGTTGCTGAGGCATTAATGATCTTTTTGAAGGATAATCATTATCAATAAACCCTTGCATTTTTTCTGGATGATTAACATTCTCTAACATAATTAATGTTGGATCATTTTTTTCTTTCATCCACTGCTTTAACTTGTTTCTATAATTTTCAATCTCACCTTTACATGCAGGATCATTGATTAAATTATTTACAGCATCAGGATCTTTTTGTACATCATAAAATTCTTCTATAACTCGGTGTCTAAAAAACTCTACAAATTGAATATACTCAGGGTGGTTTTTTTCAATATCTTTATTTATTTCACCTTCATTAGAATTGCGATATTCATATCCTGTTGCTGACCATGGATTAAAAATATATCTATATTTCTTTGTTCCATAAGAACGAATAGGAGTTACTTTACCGCCAATTTTATAATCAATTTCTCCGATTGTAAAATCTCTATTATCTTGTTTTTCACCTTTTAATAATGATAAGATTGATGTACCATCTAATTCTTGATCAATGCTGATTCCTGCTGCATCTAAAAAAGTTGGAAAAATATCTACTTCAGAAATCATGTGTTCTGTATCTACTAAACCTTTAATCATATGCTCTGGATAATGAACATAAAAAGGAGTTTTAGTACTCGATACATAAGCATTCGCTTTTGCAAAAGGAAAAGGAGAACCATTATCAGATAAAAAGATAATAATAGAATTTTCATATACTCCAGCTTCTTTTATCGCTTTTATAACCGCACCAAATGTATCATCAAACCTTCTTACCGAATTGTAGTAATGACTCAACTCTAATTTAACCTGATCTGTTGGCGGCATATATGCTGGTACCTCAACTTCGTCTGGAGAAAATAATTTTGACGGCTCTTCAGCGCCCTTTAATTTGCGCTTTCCGCCATCTGGGTTATGGAATGCTCTATGCGGATCGTGTGAGTTGATCATTAAATAAAAAGGTTTTCCTTCTTTTTTACATTGTTCAATAAATATTTTGGTGTTTTCTGAATATTTTTTTGGACTTCTTCCAGCTCCTAAATCTCCGTAGTCTTGAACAAAATCCCATTTAAAATTAAGATCTGGTGTAGAGTGCTTTACTTTTCCTAAAACTCCAGTTAAATAACCATTGTCTTGAAAAACTTGCATAACCGTTGCCACATTTTTTTTCAAATGCATAAAACCCATCATTCCGCTGGAAACTCCATATAGCCCTGTTGCCATTATAGATCTACTTGGTTGACAAATTGGAGTTGCAGTATGTGCTTCAGTAAATTGTACGCCTTCATTAGCAAATGTGTCCATTTGTGGTGTTAAATTTGGAATATCTCTGCCAAAAGAATTTACGGCTTCATACCCTAAATCATCAGCAGTAATTAAAATTACATTTAATGGTTTGTCATTTTGAGAATAACCAAATTGATGTATCGCAGTTAAAGTGAAAAATATAAATGCTAGTTTTGAAATTTTTAAATTCATTTTTATTATTTAATTATATTTTAGAAACCAAAAAAACTTATCCCTTAAATGTCTTTTTCTTTTTAAAGTTGTTCTTGTTTTTAGGCTTCTTTTTTTTATGATGATTTGAGGATTGTACATAAGGCTCTTCAAAATGTTCTTTTGGTACTTTATAGTATTCTCTTTTTAGCGCCAACTCAAGCATTAATTCATCAATAATCTCTTTGTATTTTTTGTTACCATACAGGTTGTTTTCCTCTTCAGGATCATTTTTTAAATCATAAAATTCAAAAGCATTATCCGTATAATAATTTATTAATTTGTAGGCGTTGGTTCTAACACCATCATGTCTTGGTACATTATGTTTACCATGATCATAATAATGATAGTAAATAGATTTTTCTCCTTTTATATCTTTACCTGATATTAAATCTGGCATTATAGAAACCCCTTGCATATCTTCAGGGATTTTTACCCCTGCAGCATCTAATAATGTAGGGCCAATATCAATATTTTGAACCATGGTTGTTAATCGTGTACCTTCTTTTATTTCTGAAGGCCAACGCATTACAATAGGCATTTTTACACCATCTTCATACATAAATCTTTTTTCGGCAAACCCGTGTTGTCCTGTAAAATAACTCTGATCTGATGCATAAATGATGATTGTGTTTTCTTTTAACTTTGGATGTTTGTCTAAATATGCTAAAATTCTTCCAACGTTGTCATCAATACCATCAACACATCTTAAATAATCTTTAATAAACTGTTGATAGCCATACGCTCTTTTTTGTTTTTTTGTTGTCAGTTTTCCTTCAGCAATTAATTTGCGTTCCTTTAAGGTTTCTATATCTTTAAAAGAATGCCATTTTTTACGCTGCTCATCAGTCATTCTATCAAAATAAATATTCTTAGAAAAATCATGTTCTTCATACAATTTACCTGGCTTGTATGGTACTTTCATCCACGCTTTTGCGCCATAGGGTTCTCTGGAGTCAAAATTATCATATAAAGTTTTAGGTTCTGGAATTGTATCGTCTACATACCTATCTAAATATCTAAATTCTGGCATTCTTGGTACATGCGTAGCCTTGAAATGAACAAATAAGCAAAATGGATCTTGGTCTTTTGCACTATTTGACGCTAACCACTCTAATGAATTGTCTGTAATAATATCTGTAGAATATCCTTCTTTTACTATTGTTTCTCCAGTACTTAATAAGAAATCTGGATTGTAATAATACCCTTGCCCACCAGCACCTTTTAAAATTTTCCAAGAAGTAAATGAATCACCAGGAGGTGAGTTTAAGTGCCATTTTCCAAAAATAACAGTTTGGTATCCCGCCTTTTTTAATTCTCTTGGAAAAGTAGTTTGTGTATTATCATACTTAAAACCGTTTCCCATTACACCATGTAAGTGACTATGTTTACCCGTTAAAATACTAGCTCTACTTGGACCACAAATTGAATTTGCATTAAAACTATTCAACATAATAGCACCTTCGTCAGCAATTCTATCAATATTTGGGGTGCTATTTAATCCAGACCCATAGGCGCTAATAGTCCTATTGGCATGATCGTCAGCCATAATAATGATGATATTTGGTCTTTCATTATTTTGTTGCTTTTGGCTAAAACCAAAAAAGCTTGATAGTACTAATAGTCCTATAATTATATTGATTTTTTTCATGGTGTAGGGTATTCTATTTATTTTTTGCCGCTTTTTTCTTAGCTGATTTTTCTTTATAAAATGCCTTTAGTTTTTTTTGATCTTCTTCTCCTAAAATTTTGGTCAAAGTTTTTCTAAATTCTTTAATGACAGGTTTTTTCCTTTCATTTTGAGCTTCTTTATCCAATCCCTCTGCTTCGGCATCTTTTTTAATTTTCATTAAATCGATATTCCTTTCTTTCATTGCATCATAAAGCAATGTTGTTGTTTCATCATCTAATCCCAATGATTCTTGAATTTCTGAAACATGCTGTTTTAACCTATCTTCTTTTTTATCTTGCGAGAACCCAAGAGTAAAAACCAATACGAATACTACTAATACTAAATTTTTCATCTTTCTTATTTTATTAAATTAATACTACTATGCTTTATTTTAATTATTTTTTTTTACAAATAATGTTTCCATTTCTTCTAGCGTTTTTCCTTTTGTTTCTGGTATAAACTTCCATACAAATACAATGATAATTACTATGAATCCTGAGAATACAAAATAGGGCAGGGCATTGTTCCAAACTCCACCTTCTATTTGTAATTGGTTTACATCACTCTCTACCATAATTGGGAATGTTTGTGACACAAAATAGTTGGCCAACCATTGGGCAGCAACAGCAATTGACATGGCGATACTTCTAATTTTATTTGGAAATATCTCAGACAAGATTACCCAAACAACAGGCCCCATAGACATTGCAAAAGATGCAATGAAAATTAAAACCCCAATTAAACTCACAATTCCCTCTGCTGATGAAATTGCTGGGTTTCCTGCGGCATTTATATTTGAATAATCGCTTAAATACAAAGTAAAGCCCATCAATAAGAACCCAATCAGCATTCCAAAACCGCCAATCATCAGCAATGGTTTTCTACCAAATTTATCTACAGCATACATTGCAATAAATGTGAAGATTAAATTCACAGTTGCTAATAATATTTGTTGTTTTAAGACATCTTCAGGTCCAAAACCTAGGGCTTGTTCAAAAATATCTGCACCATAATACAATACAGCGTTAATACCAGTAAACTGTTGTAATGCAGATAAAACGGTACCAATAATAATGATTGACAACATTGATTTTGAAAAGATTGAAACTTTTTCGGAATTTGCATCTTTATGGATAGATTCTTTTATTTCTGCAAATTCTTTTTCTGCTACTTCTTGTCCGTGTATTTGAGTTAGAATTTTTTTTGCTTCCACATCATTTCCTTTCATCATTAACCAACGTGGACTTTGAGGTACAAAGAACAACCCAATTAAAAACAATAAAGCTGGTATCAATTCAGACCAAAACATTTGTCGCCAACCAAATTCTATATTTTGAGCTTCGGTTAAATTATTACCAATAATATAGGTCGCTAAAAACACTACAAAAAACCCGATAACAATTGCTAGTTGATAAAATGTAACAAGTGTTCCTCTTTTTTTAGCAGGAGCAATTTCGGCAATATACATGGGTGCATTCATCGATGCAATTCCGATTCCAATTCCACCAATTATTCTAAAAATAACCAAAAGGGTTGTTGTTTCTGGAAACATTTCTGGCATTCCAGAACCCCATGCAGATATTGCAAAGAGAATTGCTGAAATAATTAAGGAATTTTTCCTTCCTATTTTCTTACTTAATACTCCAGAAATAATCGCTCCAAACAACGCTCCTAATAATGCGCTACTTACAATAAATCCTTTAATCCATCCTGTTAACTCAAAATATTTTGAAAAATAAAATTGTGTTCCATTAATTACTCCTGTATCATATCCAAATAAGAAACCGCCTAAAGTGATAACTATGGTAATAAAATATATATTAATTCTTTTGGTTTTCATTTTGTTATACTTTTTTTTATTAATAGTTAAATCTTTTAGTTAATGTTGCATTTGAATCTCCTCCAACAAATACTTTAAAAGTTCCTTTTTCTGCAACAAAATTCATGTCTATATCATAAAATTTTAAATCTTCGATACTTAAATTGAATGTTATTGTTTTTGAGGCTCCTTGTTCAATATAAATTTTTTGAAAACCTTTTAATTCTCTAACAGGTCTTGTAACAGAGCCTACTAAATCTTGTATATATAATTGAATCACTTCTTCTCCATTAAAATCCCCTGTATTTTTAATCGTTACAGAAACCTCAATATTTTGGGTATCTGAAATGGTATTGCTACTTAAAACAATGTTACTATATTCAAAAGTAGTATAGCTTAGTCCGTAACCAAAAGGATATAAGGGTGTATTTGGATTGTCTAAATACATAGATTTGTATGGGTTTCTTTTTTTAGAAGGATCAATAGGTCTTCCGGTATTTTTCATATTATAATAAATCGGTACTTGCCCTAAAGATCTAGGAAAAGTAATTGGTAATTTTCCCGATGGGTTAGCATCACCAAAAACAATGTCAGCAATTGCATGACCACCCATAGTACCTGGAAACCATGCTTCTAAAATAGCATCTACATTGTTGTTTTCCCACTCTAATGTTAATGGCCTTCCGTTAAGCAATACTAAAATAATTGGCTTCCCTAATTTTTTGAGTTCTTTTAATAATTCTTGCTGGTTACCGGGTA
>CAZUFO010000107.1:0-4361 GCA_964619615.1 uncultured Lutibacter sp.
ATAGCAATTAATTCTATGTCTTTGAGTTTTGGCTTCCTTTTTTGTTTTAAAAAATATTCTTTTTCAGTAATAGACTTAGCTAAGTTCTAAGTTAGATATGTATTATCTTTGTTAAAAATAATATTATATGATTCCATCAGATTTCAGAGATTTTTTTCATCAATAGTGATTCCTTAACGCAGCAAGAGATAGTGTCTTCTCTATTATCTTTATCATTAAAGGATAGAAGTAGTAGATACTGGAGATCGTAAAGCAATTAGTTGTCCACATTGCTCAGAAAAATGTATCCGTGTCAACGGAAAACTTAAGGGTGTTCAACGTTATATTTGCAATGATTGTAAGAAGAATTTCAAGGTGTCGTTGAAAGCGATGATTTATTCTTTGCTTATTCAGAAAAAGGGAATCGTCATTTAGATAGAGAGAAGAATGAACGACGAAAAATCTTAAAAGAACAATAACAACAAATCAACGTCAGTTCGAGTGATTTTCGACCGTAGGAGAAAATAGTCTCGAGAACATAAAAGAAAATAACAACCTGTCATTACGAGTCACGAAGTAATCTCATTAATTTAACTTACATCAAATTAACAATACGCTCTCTCAATGTTGGATGCGAATAATGCATAAAAACTGTTGCTTTATGTGGCGTTAAATTACTCAAATTATTTTTTGATAATTTTTTAAGTGATGAAATTAAAGGCGCCGCATCATAATGTTCTTTGGCATAATCATCTGCTTGGTATTCAAATTTACGAGAGATAATATTCATTAATAATCCAGTGATTTCTGAAATAGGCGAGTAGAGAATTCCGAAAGCAATCAACCCAATATGAAAACTCTGCTGTGTTCCCAACGCTTCTGATAATAACGAATTACTAATCAATAAGGATAAAATATAAAACGTAAATCCTGCGAGTAGAATAAATTAAAAATGGTGTGCTTGCGCTTGTAATGCCCAACTTCGTGCGCTAGAACTGCTACAATTTCTTCAGTTGATAAATCATTGATTAACGTATCATATAAAACGATGCGTTTTGTTTTTCCAAATCCAGCAAAATATGCATTTGCTTTGCTTGAACGCTTAGAGCCATCAATTACAAAAATATTGTCCAGTTTAAAATTCACTTTTTTAGCAAAATTTTCTATTTCTGATTTTAATTCACCGTTCTCTAAGGGAGTTTGCTTATTAAACAACGGAACAATCATTGTAGAGTAAAACATATTCATAAATAATGTAAACACCGCGATCAATACCCAGGCATATATCCAGAATTGATTTCCTGCAAATTCATAAAACCAAACGATGAGTGCCAAAATTAGCCCTCCTAAAATAATGGTCATGAACCAACCCTTAATTTTATCTATCCAAAATAGTTTTTTGGTTGATTTATTAAAGCCAAATTTTTCTTCAATTACAAAGGTTTTGTAATAAGAGAAAGGTGTGGTTAAAATATCGCTTCCTAACATAATTATTCCGAAGAAAATGAGGGCGATTAGAATGTTATTATCACTATAGTTTCTAGCAAAATTATCTACTATTTTGAATCCGTCAAAAAAGAAAAATAACAAGGTTAAGGCCACTGAAAATATTGAAGTTAAGGTGCTAAACTTAAAGTTTACCTTTTTGTAGTTCTGAGAGGTTGCGTATTCGGTTTTGTCATACACATCAGCAACTTCTTTTGGCAATTTGTCACTAAAATGTTTTGCGTTTAAAAAGTCTAGAATTGTATCAAAAATAAAACTAATTATTATGATTGATATGATGATATAAAATAGGGTTATTGCTGTCATATTATTAATTTGATGAAATTCCGTTACCCTAAATTAATTTTGGGTCACATATCTTTTGAGATGCTGAAACAAGTTCAGTATAACGTTACAGGGCTGTTAAAACCCTCGCTGTCTTTTCGCTTCAAAAATAAGAATTCCTGCTGCAACAGACACATTCATTGAGTCTATTTCTCCACTCATTGGAATAATAATGTTTTTAGTTGAATTTTCTAACCATTCATCCGACAATCCCGTTGCTTCTGTGCCGACTACAATTGCAGTCGCTTTAGTGTAATCTTGAAGATGATATTCTTCTGAATCTTCTTTTAAAGCAGCACAATAACTATGGATATTATTATTATTTAAAAATTCAATAATTTCAGAAGTTGTTCCTGTTGCAATTTGATTGGTAAATACACAACCTACACTAGAGCGAATGATATTCGGGTTATAAATATCCGTTTTTGGGTTTGCTATAATTACCGCATCAACATTAGCAGCATCGGCTGTTCTTAAAATAGCGCCAATATTCCCAGGTTTTTCAGGTGCTTCTGCAACTAATATTAATGAGGTTGGAGTGTCGAAATGAATAGAATCTAAAGATAATTTTTTTGATTTTACAACGGCAATAATACCTTCTGTAGTGGAACGATAGGTTAATTTTTTATAAACTTCAGAAGTCAATTCAATTATTTCAGCGCTTAAACCATCAAATCTATTTTGAATTTCTGTTGAATCAATAATTTGGCTGTCAAAAAGTAATTTTTCAATGGTATAATTACCTTTTATAGCAAGAGATATTTCACGTTGTCCTTCAATTATAAAACGACTCAATTTTTTTCTAACCCTTGATTTCTCTTTGAGTTGAAAAACTTCTTTAATAATCGGATTTTGAAGGCTTGTTATTTGCTTAAACATTTTTCAAAAATACATAAAAAAAAGCCGTAATAAACGGCTTTTAAATTCAATAAATTAGTAAAGTTCTTATTTCTGATTTTTGTACTTTTCCATGTAGCGTTCATACAATTCCGTTTGATGCGTTTCTAAACTAATCTCACGTCCTTGAATAAAAGCATGGGTTAAGATATTAGTTCGCATATCCAAGGCATCTCCTTTTGAAATAAATAAGGTAGCATCTTTTCCTACTTCAAGTGTTCCAACGATGTCATCAATCCCCATTATTTTTGCAGGATTCGAAGTGATTAACTTTAAAGCCTCTTCTTTATCCAGTCCATAAGCTGCATAAGTTCCTGCATAAAAAGGAAGGTTTCTTGCTTGCATGCGCTCCATTCCGCCTTCAATTCCGATTGCGACAACCACTCCTTTATTCATCAACATTTTTGCATGTTTGTACGGAAAGAAAATATCTTCATCAGAATGAGAAGGTAGGCGATGAGCGCGGTCTAATATCACAGGAATGTTTTTCTCTGCCAAAACATCTGCCACTTTATGAGCCTCTGTTCCATGAACAATTACGAGGTTTTTTATGTTGATTTCTTCACAAAAATGAATGACATCAATGATTTCTTTTGCACCACTTACATGAACATAAAATTGCTGCTTGTCATTAAACAAGTCTTCAACAGCTTCAAAAGGAATATTCTTAGGTGATTTACTTCCTGTCAAATACGCCTGAGCATCTAACATAAAAGATTTGATTTCATTGACCTTATCAGCATACGTCTTATTTTGTTTTGGGCCTTTCTCTTCTCCCAACCACCATTTACCAAATGACACACTCGATGGCCAATTTACGTGAATACCATCATCCACTTTAATTGCTGCATCTTCCCAGTTCCAAGCATCAAATTGAACAATTGATGAGGTTCCTGAAATAGTACCGCCTCTTGGTGTAATTTGCCCCATCAAAACTCCGTTTGGTCTTAGCGTTTCTGTAACTTTAGATTCTGCGTTATAGGCTATTAAACTTCTAATATGTGGAATCATTTCTCCAACTTCATCCTTATCATTGGTTGCTCTTACTGCATCAATTTCTTGTAATCCATTTGTGGTGTTTGAAGCAATAAACCCTGGGTACACATGCTTTCCATCAGCATTGATTGTTTTTAAAAACGAACTTGAATCAGCCTCAGATTGTGTTCCAACATAGGTAATTTTCCCTTGGTCAAAACCAATAGCTGCATTTTCAATCACTTGTCCGTTACCTAAATGTGCTGTTACGCCCACAATTAAAATAGATTCACTTTGTGATGCTGCCGGAGTTTGTTGAGCAATCATTGTACTAGTAACTGTGAACAGTACAAAACTTAAAATTTTAAATATATTTTTCATCAGTAGTATTTTAAAGATTTTCTAAACTATCGCAATGAAATAACACTTTTTCCTTCTTTTTTGGAGCTTGTGTTTTCATTCCTTTGTTTTTTGCTTGAATCATCATATTGATTAACTCATTGCGTTCTGCTTTTATTTCTTCATTCATTCGTTTGTTAGATTCGATATCAAAATAGGTAACTCCTTCAATCATCGTTCTTTCCGCTTTTGCATAGATAGAAAGTGGATGGTCGCTCCACAATACCAAATCGGCATCTTTACCAACTTTAATACTCCCAACTTTATCATCAATATGCAAT
>CAZUFO010000107.1:4373-7230 GCA_964619615.1 uncultured Lutibacter sp.
TTAAGGTGACAAATTTCCAAGCTTCTTCTTCAGATAATCCGCCATACTTTACTGCTTTTGCGGCTTCTTGATTCAGTCTTCGGCTCATTTCTGCATCATCAGAATTGTATGCAACTGTTATTCCTAAGCTGTGCATTATCGGTCCATTAAAAGGAATAGCGTCATTTACCTCGTATTTAAATGCCCACCAATCTGAGAAAGTTGAAGCGCCAACTCCGTGCTCTTTCATGATATCTGCGACTTTATATCCTTCTAAAATATGCGTGAATGTGTTGATTTTAAAATCAAAATGATCAGCAACTTTCATCAACATATTAATTTCTGATTGTACGTATGAATGACAAGTAATGAATCGTTCTTTATTTAAAATTTCTAAAAGGGTTTCCATTTCAATATCCTTACGGTATTTACCAGTTTTTTTCAACTCGCCGTATTCTTTTGCGCGCTGAAAATAATCCATGTAAACCTGCTCAACACCCATTCGAGTTTGTGGGAAACGCACTGTTTGAGAATCTCCCCAATTAGATTGTTTTACATTCTCTCCCAAAGCAAACTTTATGAATTTTGGTCCGTTTTTGTATAGTAATTCATCCGTAGAAACTCCCCATTTTGGTTTGATTATGGCTGAGCGCCCACCAATAGGATTGGCAGACCCATGCAATAATTGTATCGTTGTTACACCACCAGCCAAATTTCTATAAAGGTTGATGTCATCAGGGTTCAAGACATCTTCTTCAGTAACTTCGGCAGTCGAATTATGTCCTGCCTCGTTAACAGAAGAAAGGGCAATATGCGAATGTTCATCGACAATTCCTGATGTTAAATGCTTACCGGTGCCGTCAATTACTTTTGCTCCTGATGCTTTTAAATTCTTTCCGATTTTTGATATTTTCCCATCTTTTACCAAAACATCTGTTTGCTCTAATATTCCATCAACTTCGTTTGTCCAAACCGTCACATTCTGGAATAAGATCGTTTCTTGCTGTGGCATTTTTTTAAATCCGAAGGCAACATTTGGATAAGTGAGTGGCATTACTTTGGGTAATTTTTTCTCATCCTCTTTCTTTTTATCTTCTTTCTTTTCGTCATCAGCTTTTTTAATTGCTGTCCATTTAATAGGATTTCCATTTGTCAATTCTCCAGTTCCTGAAATATTTTTTGAGTCAGTAATTGAAGCCGTTAATCGTACAAATTCGGTTTTATTTTTATTCAATGGTGTGTAAAATAAATTGATCCATCCATTTGAATATGAAAGGTTAGAAGCAATTTTTGTGGAGTCTAATTTTAGTTCAGACTTTAATTTATTCAACTCACCAGATATTTTTAAATCGTAAGATTTGTTAGTAATATTCAACGTATAATTCCCTCTAATATCTTTTACAGACATATCCGTAATTACATTTTTTGTTCCTTGCACCCAGTTTTCATACAAGGTTGACTTCTTGTCAAAAACATCTCCTGAAGTAATTAAAAAATTCGCATAAGAACCTTTGTTTAACGTCCCGATTTCTGAACTCTTTCCTAACAGTTTTGCAGGAATTATAGTCAACGCAGCCAAAGCAGTTTCTTTATCCAAACCATATTTGATTGCTTTTAATAGGTTGGTTTTAAAATCCTTTTTTGATTTTAAATCAGCAGTAGTCAATGCAAAATTTATATTATTTTTTGCTAATACCGATGGATTTGTAGGCGCCTGATTCCATTGACGCATCATCGTTAAATCTACATTCGATTGAAAAGTAGGGTCTGTAACATCATATGGTTTTGGGAATTTTAGCGGAATGATATAACTCGCATTTGAGTTTTTAATTTCATTCAAAGCTTCATATTCAAACCCACTACCTTTGATAATGTAATTAAGGTTGAATTCCTTGGCTATTTTCACACCTCTTAAATCATTGTCTAAACTATTCGCTTCAAAAATGATTGGTAGTTTTTTGGAGTTATTCAAAGCCTCTAAAGCTAAATCTGTAGTTCTTGAACTTCCTGTTGCATACCAAGAAGCATCCAAATAAGTTTGCCTTAACAACGCCATCGCTCCCATAGTTGAGGTTGGGTAATTTTGTTTAGATTTTTTTGATTTTGAAAAAGAAATATGCTGTGTAGCATCGGTGTCAATAATTCTAATTTCGTTTCCATCAGTAGTATTTAAAGCAACTACAAGTCCAGTTCCTCGCATGATACCATCTTGTTGATGTGTACTCACAACACCGAATCCGGCATCGATAAATTCTTTCGCTTTTTTTGCGTCAAATTTAAAATCATCATACCCTCTTTGATCTGGCATGATATGGTCATTCCAATAATAACCTTCTCTTGATGCATCGTATTGTGGCGTTCTCCCACCGCTTTTACTTTTAGGTTTTTCGATTCCAAAATTGGTGTACAAATCAATAAATGAAGGGTAGATATGTTTGTTGTTTAAATCAATAACAATACAATTTTTCGGTAATTTTAAGTTTACACCAACATTGATAATCTTTTGATTTTGAATCAGTAGTGTTCCGTTTTTGATAGTTTGTGTTGGACTCACATGAATGGTTGCATTGGTAAATGCAGTGAATTTTTCGTTAACGGTTTTAACGCCTGTGTTAGAAGGGAAATAATCCTGTGCTAAAAGTTGATTGACCGAAAGTAACATCAAACAACTAAATAAAAGTTTTTTCATATAAAAATTGATTTAAAAAAGTATAAAAATAAGGGTATTAATTTGTTTATAAAAATTTAATTTGTTTATCATAATTAATCAACAAGCCTATCATTAAGTTATAACTTTTAATTACTTCAGTTTGCTTATTTGCTCTTAAAAATTGATTAAAGACGTTTTTAAATAAAGGTTCAAACGGGTTCTGATATT
>CAZUFO010000108.1:0-1257 GCA_964619615.1 uncultured Lutibacter sp.
GGTAGAAAAGATAAAATTTCCAAAGGAGATATTGCAGGGTTATTTTTAAAACAAGGCGGATTGACGAGAGATCAATTAGGACTCATTGAATTAAAACAAGACTGTGCATTTGTTGCAGTTCCTGTTACAATTGCAGATGAATTGGTTGAAAAAATAAATAACACTCGATTGAAAAAGAAAAAAGTGCGTGTGACTGTTATCTAATGTCAAATTAGCGTTAGAAAGACTTGATTTAAAGATTACACTCTTATAAATTGCAATTTAGTTTGAAATTGTCACTGCGAATTTTACTTTTTTGTAAAATGGCCAGCACTGAGCGTGGTCGAAGTGTGGCAGTCTTTCTATTAATAAACAGATTGCCACTTCTTCTTCGAAGAATCGCAATGACAAACTTGATTGATGCATAGAAACTCAATACAACAGCATACTGTTCAATTCGTATAACCCCACCAAACAACAAAGAACTTTTGTAGTTTTCCATTCGGAAATTTAATCCAACACAAAGGGGCTAACTTCTCAGTTATAATTTGATGTATTTCCTCATAAAACAAGGGATAGGATACCCAATCTACTTCGGCATGCACTTCTACCAACCAATTTATTTTTGAAGGAATATAAAATGTACAATCTGTAAATTGATTTATTTCAGAAACATGCACATAAAATCCGTTCACACATTCTTTATTTAATGCTGTAAATTCCACTTCTTTTTGATACGGAACAAATAATTGCGCTTTAAAACATACATATTGTTCGAGATTTTCGGACTTTAAATTTAACTCCTCTAAAACTAGTTTTGAATGCGGATTGTAGAGTAGGGGAAGTTGTTTTTCTTTCAGCTTGGTCAATTTTGAAATCAGACTATCTTTCCGATTAGGACCAATCCAATGCTCTAATTCAGTTGTGCCAACTTGCTTATCATACAAATAAAATTTATAAATAATTTCAAGATGAATGGGTTTGTTGTCGAGTTTTAAAATACAATCTAATTCTCCAACGGTTATTTTTTCGTTTTGTACTTGAATATTTTCTACCAGAATATCAATGGATTTGTATTGCTTTAATTCGCAACTTACAAAGCGTTCTACACGTTTTCCTAAACGTAAATTTTCAGGGATAGATTCATTAAAGATGTTTTCTATATCAGTAGAAAATTCAAACTGTTTTAAACCAAAAACGTTGTTTTTCCAAAGTAAAGGTGTGCGCAAATACCCTTGGTATTGTGCTTGTATGTTTTTTGATGCTGTATCCATTGAA
>CAZUFO010000108.1:1357-7125 GCA_964619615.1 uncultured Lutibacter sp.
GCGCAAATACCCTTGGTATTGTGCTTGTATGTTTTTTGATGCTGTATCCATTGAATTGCGAATGTACATTAATTTGTTTTTTATCAGTAAGTGAATGGAGATAAAGTATATTTGCACTCTTAATTTTTTGGAATGGAAAATAACAAAACAGCTACGCTAATTACTTCGAAAGAAATTGATAAATGTATTGCTATATTAGAAAATTTAAATGCAAATACCAATGAAATTTTTGAAATTCCAAAAGACAAAAGAACAGCATTAATAAAAGCCGCAGGATTATTTTCTAGACCAAGTCGTGAAGAATTTTCTCGTAGAAAAAAAGATGCTAAAAAAAATATAAAGCGTAAAAAAGCGGCAAGAGATAGACATGCCCGTAAAGAAACAGGAATACGATACGCCAGAGAATCGGATGTATTTATGGCGCCAAAGTTACTTGCTGCAGCGGATTTGGCAAATAAAGAAATGCCTGAATTAAAATCACCAAGAGCCTGTTATGTTTGTAATAGCAAGTTTACGAAGTTACATCATTTTTATGATACGATGTGTACCGATTGTGGTGATTTAAACTATGCAAAACGTTTTCAATCTGCTGATGTAAAAGGTCAGGTTGCAGTAATTACGGGCTCTCGTTTAAAAATAGGTTATCACATTACATTAATGTTATTACGTGGTGGGGCAACGGTAATTGCCACAACTAGATTCCCTGTAGATTCTGCTTTACGATTTTCTAAAGAGGATGATTTTATGGAATGGGGGCATCGTTTAAAAATTCATGGATTGGATTTAAGACACATCCCAAGTGTAGAAATCTTTTGTAATTTTATAGAACAGAACTACGAGAAATTAGATATTCTAATCAATAATGCAGCGCAAACGGTGCGTCGCCCATCTGGGTTTTATTCTCATTTAATGGTGAATGAAGAACGTGCATTCGAAAGTTTACCTCAATTTGCAAAAGACGTATTGTCAGACCATAACAGTTGTTTAGATGAACTAAAAGTTTTGACTTCTGGAGCATCACCAAATAAAAATATACCGGTAAGTTGGCATGGATCTGAACCAGGAATTGGACTAAGGTCATCTGCAAAATTATCTCAGATTCCGTATAGTTTTGATGCGAGTTTAGTCACCCAAGAAGTATTTCCTGAGGGCGAATTGGATGCCGATTTACAACAGGTCGACTTACGTAAAACAAATAGTTGGCGTTTAAAATTAGGTGCTATAGAAACTACAGAAATGGTAGAAGTGCAACTGGTGAATTCTGTTGCTCCGTTTGTATTGTGCAACCGATTATCCGAAGTGATGAAAAAAGATAAAACTGGACAAAAACATATTATCAATGTATCTGCGATGGAAGGGAAGTTTCATCGGTTCTTTAAAGAATCGCGTCATCCACATACCAATATGGCAAAGGCGGCCTTGAATATGTTAACACACACTGCTTCTGGTGAATTGGCAAAATATGGCATCTTTATGAATGCTGTAGATACGGGTTGGGTTACAGATGAAGATCCAGCCGAAATGTCTAAAATGAAACAAGAAGTTCATGATTTTCAACCACCGCTAGATATTGTAGATGGTGCTGCTAGAGTTATGGATCCGTTATTTGATGGCATCAATACAGGAAAACATTGGTCTGGAAAGTTTTTAAAGGATTATTTTCCAATTGATTGGTAGGAAAGATTTACTTTTATTAAATGATTCACAAAGTACTAATTATTGGAGCAGGGCTTTTCTAATTTAACCACGGCATACTTTCTTAAAAAGAAGGGAATAGATTCCTTGATTTTAGAATCTAGAGATCGGATTGGTGGACGCATTCACACCTTACAAACCAAAACTCATAATGACTTAGAACTCGGGGCAACCTGGGTTTGACAATGCGCATGTACACTTAATTTCTTTGCTCGTTGAACTCGATCTACCTTATTTTAAACAATATCAAAAGGGGAGAGCCGCGTTGGTTTTTAATACGGTGAGTGAACCACATCTTTTTGAAGTAGACTCGAATGAGGAGCCTTCATTTAGAATTGCCAATGGTTAAGCTATTATAAAAAAATTAATCAGTCTTGTTGAAGATTCCATTGTTTTAAATCAGAAAGTTGTACAAATAGATCAAAAGGAGAACTATTTAGAAATAACTACAGACGATAAAACTATTTATAAAACGGAGCAGGTTGTAATTACGTTACCACCACAGTTGATTTCAGATCAGCTAAAAATCATCCCGCAGTTGTCCTCAGAATTATTAAATGCCATCAAAAATTCGCATACATGGATGGGAGATACTATGAGAGTAGTGGTCAGTTATAAAAAACCTTTTTTGAAGGCCATGGGGAAATCGGAGATGGTTATCAGTCAGACTGGAGCAGCAACCGAAATTTATGATCACAGTAACTATTCGAAAAACGAATTTGCGCTGATGGGTTTTATAAATCAGAACTTGAGAAAGTATTCAAAAGAAGAAAGAAAGTCTGAAATTATTAAATATTTATGCCGTTATATTGGAGAAGAAGCTATCGATTATCATAAAAAATGTTGGTTTTTAGACACGAATACTTCCGTAGAAGATTCAAAAAATAATTTGTTATATCCTCACTTTGGAAATATCATTTTTCGCAAAAGTTATATGAATGGCAAGTTACATTTTTCTGGAACGGAAACTTCTGAATCCTTTGGTAGAAAAATGGAAGGTGCTGTTGTTTCTGGGATTGAAATAGCGAAACGCTTACAATAGGATTTTATTTTAACATTTCATTTTAATAAAGAATAACAATCCAATTTGATGACGCTCACAACAAAAGACTCTTTATCTTTGTGGAAAATTAAATTATGTCAAAATCATTTTCAGATTTAGGAATTAATAAGGAACTGCAACAAAATTTAGCCGATTTACAAATTTCTGTTCCAACGGAAATACAAGAAAAGACAATTCCGGTTGTTTTAAATCAAAAAGAAGATGTTGTTGTATTGGCAAAAACAGGAACTGGAAAAACGGCTGCTTTCGGATTGCCTTTACTACAATTGATAGATTTAGACAATACCAGTATTCAGACGTTAATATTAGCACCAACAAGAGAATTAGGACAGCAGATTTATAACAATATAGTATCTTTTGCTACTGATAATTCAAAAATATCGATGGTATTTGTATGTGGAGGCTCTCCAATAAAACCTCAAATTGCAAGCCTAAAAAACACAACACATTTGGTTATAGCAACTCCTGGGCGTTTGATTGATTTAATGAAACGTGATGCACTTGATCTAAAAGATTTAAAGTATCTGGTACTAGATGAAGCCGATGAAATGATAAGCGTTTTAAAAGAAGAGGTCGATACTATTGTAAAAAGCATTCCGAAATCTAGAAGAACCTTATTATTCACCGCTACCATGTCAGGAGCCATTAAACAATTGGTTCAAAATTATATGTCTAAGCATGTGGTGCATATAGAAGCAGACATGGTAACTGTGGGTCATCAAGGTATCGATCATCAATATGTGGTTGTAGAACCTATTGAAAAACTAGATGTATTACTACATTTTTTAAATTCTAAAGAAGGTGAACGTGGTATAATATTTTGTAAAACAAAAGCAGCGGTTAATAAATTAGCCAAGAACCTAGCAATCAATAAGTTCTCTTCCGGAGCGATTCATGGTAGTTTAACTCAGGGAATTAGAGATCGTATTATGGGACAATTCCGTGAAGGTTATATCGATATTTTAATTGCAACCGACTTAGCAGCTCGGGGTATTGATGTGAAAGAGGTTTCTTATGTTGTGAATTATCATTTACCAGACGTATATGATACCTATGTACACAGAAGTGGTCGTACTGCTAGAGCTGGTAAAAACGGACTTTCTTTAACCATTTTGCAAAAGGAAGAAGTCCCTGCTATTGCCGATTTCGAAAAGGAATTAGGTATTGTGTTTAAGAAGTTCAAAAAAGCGGATGCGCAAAGCATTGAAGAAAATAATGGCTTGTTATGGGCTCGGAAAATATTTAAAACAAAACCGAATAGGACCATGTCTGAAGGTTTTAGAGCGAAGGTGAAAACGATTTTCCACCATTTAACAAAAGAGGAACTCGTAGATAAAATTGTTGCGAATTACTTGGCGCAATCGACTGCTGGAAATTCAAAACATGAAGAAATCAAAAATAAATCAAAGAAATAAATATTTATTAAACATAATAATATTAATAAACTGTATGTCCGTAAAGGATCATAAATATATAAAGTGCGTCATTCTGAACTTGTTTCAGAATCACATAACGCTGTTAATGAGCAAATAAGATGAGACCCTGAAATAAATTCAGGGTGACGTAATAATTATTTGACAGAAAGCGGATATACATTCAATAAATTATCAGTTTATGTTCCTATTAAAAAGTATAGCGTTGCTCTGCTGTTGATGATGCCTTTAGCAATTGATTGAATATTTTGATATTGTTGAAGTCTTGGGTTATTTCTCCAGCAATAGCAATTCCAGAGATACCTGTTTTTAATAAGGCTATTACTTCCTTTGTTGTGATTCCTCCAAAAGCAATAATAGGAGTGTCCGTTTTTAAAGCTTCCGTAATTGAAGCGTATCCGTTCAAACCTAAAGCAGTATTTAATTCTTTGTTCAAAGTGTATTTAAGAGGACCTAAACAAATATAATCGACTTCTTTACTGAGTAATAATTCACAATCTTGTAATGTGTTTGCAGATCCTCCAATCATTTGCCAATCGTATAAAGACTTTCTAATTTCAATAGGGCAGTGGTCTTTTTTTTCTAAATACACTCCGTCTGCTTTAATGGCTTTTGCTATTTTGTAATAATCGCTTATAATTAATCTAGTTTGAAAGTTAGTTGTAATTTCTTTAACTTCTTCAGCGAATTTTAAACAGTCTTTTTCCAACATATTTACAAAACCAATTTGCACCAATTCTACGCCCGAAGAACATGCTTTGTGAATGTTTTCTAACTGCTCTTTAAAAGATGCTTCTTGTGATATATAATGCAATTTAGGGATGGTCATGGATTTCTTTATTGTGATGATTATAAGGTTTTAAAACCTTATATACTAACTGTTTTAGAATATTCCATAAAATAGGATTTCAAGCGCTTTAATGCTGGATCTATCTTTTCTGAATAAAATACAAACTGACATTTAGGAAGACTTTGAGTAATCGACATCAAATTTGAATATGCAGTTTTCTGACTTAAAAACTCGGCATCATCTACACTAAACATTTTTATTTGAGAAGTGCCTACCGCATTATGTAAAAACAATGTATCCATTGCCTTTGGAGTGGCAATAAGAATATCAACACCTTCAAATATTTCTGATTTATGCAGATCAATATGAACCTTTTCTTCCGCAACATAAATTCGCATGGAGCTAAATCTTGTGAATTTTAAAAAGGCATCGTACAATTCCAATGCGCTATCTTTATTTTCAATTAGAATAATTGCCCTTGGAGCCGTTCCAATAGCCTCAAATTTTAATTTTTGCAAGGTTGTAAGGATAAGCGTAGTTGTTTTTCCACTACCTTTTTTGGCAGTACAATAGATATTTACGCCACTTTTTATAACAGGAATACTCTTACTCTGAAAAGGAGTTGGCGTCGTTATTTCTAAAAACTCTAGTTTCTCTTTTAAATATGGGTGTAATTTTTTAAAAGGCATTTAAAAAGATGATTGTTTAGTTTGTATTATTACATAATAATGAGGGCAAATATACAACTAAATTAACGTTGTTTTTTATCTATTGAACGTTTGGTAGT
>CAZUFO010000109.1:0-6945 GCA_964619615.1 uncultured Lutibacter sp.
GCTGAGATGGTAAATAAGAATTGTTGTTATATAACTTAAGCGCTTGATTGTAATCTTTAAGTTTGGTTGTATTTATTGCTGTTTGTTGCGCAAAAGAATAAAGAGTAACAGTTAACAAACAGAAGGTTAACATAATTTTTTTGAAATTCATTTCAATGATTTTAAGCAAGTTTGATACTAATAAAACATAGTACAATAACGTTTAATCTCAATGAAATTGCATACATAACTGTTAAATTTTATTAAAAAGATATTTACAATAGCAATTCGTTATTCTAACAATAAAGTATCCATTAAAGCGTTGAATTCTTCAATATAATGCATGTAGTAATCACCAGTTGCAGGTCCAGAAAACCCAGTATGAATTGATCTTACGGTTCCTTTTTTGTCGATAATTATTGAAGTAGGGAATGACATAACTTTGTTAAGCATTGGTAAAGATCTAGATGCATCGCCCCTCTTTGAAGTTCCTGCAATTACAAAGTCATAATTAGCATTTAACCTGTCTTTCATTTTTTGAACACGCTTTTTAGCGTACTCAAAATCATCTTTATTTTCGTAAGCTAGCCCGATAATTTCTACTCCTCGATGTTTGTTTTTTTCAAACCATTCTGCATAGAATATGGTTTCGTCCATACAATTCGGACACCAAGTTCCGAATATTTGCAATATGACAACTTTATTTTGGTATTTAGCATCGCTTAGAGTTACAAGGTTACCTTCTAAATCTGGGAAAGAGAATTTGATTTTGTCATATCCTTCTTTTAGGTAAGTAAGTGAATTGGCATCGGGTAATTTAGCATTTTCATTTCTTATAGCTTTAAATTTTTTATGAGCAGTTTTCCCAGACCAATATTTACCTGTTAAGGTATTTTTATCGTCTAATTGCCCTTTGAATATGTAGAGGTGATTTCCGTCAAAAGAGTATAACGTAAATTTTCCATTTTCTGACGTGCCTTCTAAATAGCGATAATCACCTGTTTTAGTTAAAATAGTAGCTTTTAAAATGTTGTCTTCAGTTTTAAATATGGCGATTTTTTTATTATCTTCGGTGTCTTTCTCAAATTGAAATGACCATTTCCCGTTGAAATCAGTATCGGATTTCGCAGCATCTAAACGATTTTTTTTACCGAAGGTGGCTTTGAATGGTAACACATAATTGTTAGCGTAATTTTTGGTATAAGTGCCAACAATAGAATTTTCATTGATTTTTGCCTTCACATCAATATCAAAAATATGCATGGTAAAAAACACAGAATCATTTTTAACAGTTACTTCATCTAATTCAATCGTATTATCGCCATCGTGTAAATTTATGGTGTATTTTTCTTCACTCTTTACTACTTCAAAAACAAAAGGTAATTGTTGGTTTTGTATTGTTATTTCACCACGCCAAAATCCTGTTTTAAATTCATTGTTTTGCGCTGTTTTTTGACAAGAAAATAAAAGAGTTCCCGCTGCGAATATTGATAGAAATAGGTGGAATGGTTTCATTTAATAAGATGTTTTTTGAAAGTTAAATATAATTATTTTATCGGAAATTATATTGTCTAAATTTGTTTTGAAACGTTATAAAGAAACCCTAAGTTTGTGAATAGATACAAACAACATGTCGAACCCTTTACTTTTTTTAAAAAACACTTCAATTTTTCAGCGAGATACGTTAGTGTTATCGGATGTTAACTTAACAATTAACGAAGGTGATTTTGTGTACTTAATTGGTAAAACAGGAAGTGGTAAAAGTAGTTTAATGAAAACCTTGTATGGCGATTTAGAATTGCAACAAGGCGAAGGCGCAATTGTTGGGTTTGACCTAAAAAAATTAAAAGAAAGGGAAATCCCTTTTTTAAGAAGAAAAATTGGAATTGTATTTCAAGATTTTAAGTTGTTAAATGATCGGAATGTAGAAGCAAACCTCCAATTTGTTTTAAAAGCAACTGGCTGGACAGATGCATCAAAAATAAAATTGAAGATTGAAGAAGTTTTAGAGAAAGTTGGTATGCATACCAAAGGTTTTAAAATGCCATTTGAACTTTCTGGCGGTGAACAACAACGAATTGCAATTGCTAGAGCATTATTAAACGATCCAGAACTTATTTTAGCAGATGAACCTACAGGCAATTTAGATCCAAGAACTTCCATAGAAGTAATGGAAGTATTAGAAGGAATTAATAAAAGTGGAAAAACCATTCTAATGGCTACTCATGATTATGCATTGATACTTAAATACCCACATAAAACCTTAAAATGTGAAGGAGATGATTTATTTGAGGTGGTGCAACAATCTAATTAAAAATAACATCAATAATTTTTTGTGCACTTTTTTTAGTATCAAAATTGGAAAGTGATTTCTTTCTTTTTGATAACTGATCTTGAGTAAACTTTTCTTTTAAAAGCTGTTTTGTTTTATGTAAAAATTCCTTCTTAGAATTAGCAACTTCACATAAACTTTCCAGCCCAGTACCTTCAATCATTTTGGTGTTTACAATTACAAATTTCCCTTTATAAAGTGCATTTATTAATTTTAACTTAATACCCGCTTTTTGAAATGTAACCAAAACATTTATATGAGATTGATCTAGTAATTTATTTAATTTATGGTTATCGGTCACATTAATAAATGCGTGGTGTTTGTTTTTAGATAGTTTTTTAATAACATTTCTATTTGGGGTGCTGCTGGCTATAACCAATTTAAAATTGGTGTTTTTAAACGTGTCAATTAAAAAAAAACTTGCTTTAATGTTGTCTGCGACTCTTAAATCACCATGAAATAAAATAGTTTGGTTTTTGGTTGTATTGCAATTTAATTTTGAATTTTGATGAAAGGCAGGTATGTAATTTGTATCCGTTTTATATTTATTTGAAAAATAGGATTGGTCGTGAGGTGAAATAGTAAATAACCCATCAAATGAATTTATTATTTTTTCATAACGCTTAAATTTTAGAGATTCCAATTTGAAAAATATTTTTTCGAAAATATTTATAGAACTTTTTGCCAAGCCATTATGATATAAATGTTCAATGTTATGAGTTCGTAAATAAATTTTTTGATGGATGCATTCAAATTTTGTTAGCACAAAAGTTGAATGAAGCCCTTCAAATAAAATGGGTGCTTTTGTTAAAGTTAAGTTTTTAATTAATTCTTTAGAAAATCTACTTTTAACTCTGTAAGGGTAAGTTGATAATAGCGAACTTAAAAGGCTGTTTCTTTTGTAAAAGAATATTTTTGAACAGTAAGTTTTTAAGTTAGAATCAATAAACTCTTCATCAGAAAAAATATGCAAAATAATTGTTATTCCTAACTTATTTAATGCTTCAATTTTGTAAAACACATCAATAACACCTCCATATTTTGGTGGGTAAGGATTGTCAAACGAAACGATATGTAAAGATTTATTCACAGAGAGCAAATTAAATTAAAATATTGAATATATTTACAATAGTTATTAAATTATTTTTTTGAAAACATAGGATGAATAGAGGGCAAATTTCAAGTTTGATTGTTGAAAAAGTTGAAACTAAAAAAGAGGAATTAAAACATCAGTTTTTAGATTCAAATAAAACGATTGGTTATTTCTTTATTGATGATTTGCTTCCAGAAGATTTAGTGCTTGAAATTCATAAAAATTTCCCGAATTTAGAACAGACTGTATTAAAAAAAAGTTTAAAAGAGAGCAAGTATGTTGCTTATCAAATGAACAAATATGAGCGGCTTTTAGAAGAGGTTATTTATGCTTTTCAAGAGAAGGAAGTAGTTGATGTTATTTCAGAAATTTGTGGAATGAATAAAGTCTTTCCAGATAAAAACTTATATGCTGGAGGCTTGTCTTTAATGGCAAAAGGAAATTTTTTAAATCCACATCTTGATAATTCACATGATAAAGATCGGAACTTGTGGAGGGTTTTAAATTTACTTTTTTATGTGACACCAGATTGGCAATTAAACAATGGTGGTAATTTAGAACTTTGGCCAAACGGGTTAAATAAAGACCCTGTTACAATTTTGAGTAAATTTAATAGATTGGTGGTTATGACAACGCATCAAAACTCTTGGCATTCCGTTAATAAAGTTGCTTTTGACGGTGTAAGATGCTGTGTGTCTAATTATTATTTTTCTGATACTCCTTTTCTTGAAACTGACACTTTTCATGTAACTTCATTTAGAGGTAGATCTAATCAAAAGATAAGAGATGTTTTTTTAAAGGTAGATAACGTTTTAAGAATGGGAATTCGAAATATTTTTAAAAAAGGAATTCGCAAAAACCCACACCAATATAAAAAGTAAAAGAGGTTCTTATTTTGATAATTCTAATAGTTTTTCATAGACTTTAATCCAAGGTCCCCAACCATTTGTTTCACTTAAAGATGAATTATGCCAAACGGATATAAAAAGACCATCTACTTTTTTAACTTCAAAAATCACTTCTTTTATTTCTTTTATAGCTTCATTAGGGTTTAATTTAAGATAATCTTTTAGAGTGCCATCCATAATTTGAAATGGATAAATAACAAGCGTTCTTTCTTGATTAGTTACGAGGTTAAAAAACGGATATGGTGTGCAAATTCCAGCTCTTAAACCTATTTGTGAAGCAAACCCCATAGAATAATCTTCTTTAATGCCAATTTTTATTAAATTTTCATAAGTAGATGGGAATGTAAGTTTTAAAAAATGCTGCCTGCTTTTAGTTATTACCTGTGTTGAAATGATTTCTAATCGTTTCTTTTCAGAACTTAGCACCTCGAAATTGTTATTTGATTTATAAGAAGGATGCATACCGATTTGGTATTTATTACTTAAATGGGTTATTAATTTTCTGTATGTTTTGGATTTCCAATGAAGACTTTTATCATATTTTCCAAAAGAGCCTAAATGGAAAAAGAAAAGAGCATCGGTTTTGTATTTTTTATTTAAAGTAATTATGCTCGAATAAGAATCTAGAGGGTCTTGTTGTTTTTTAATGAAATATTGATATCTACTTTTTAACTCTTCTTTATCAAAACTAAGTATTGATTTTAGCGTGCTACTTATTATTCTAAAAATACTTTTCCCTTTATAAGCATAAGCTATATCAATATCTAAAGAATTAATTGAAGAGAATTTTTGCTGTGAAAAAAGCAATTCTGGATATTTATTTTTTAGTGCTTGCCTTAATTTATTCGCCCAAATGTTTACAACAGGCTTTTTTAGAAAGTTGTTTTTGTATGCGAGAGAATTTTCGGCTTTAAATCTTTTATGAATGTCTAAAATTGAAGGTAAATATTCTTCATAACGAGTAACCATGTAAAAAGTGGCAGCGAAAATATCATAATTAAAAATATTTTTTTCAGAGGTTTTAAAAAAACAAGGAACACTTTGAATTCTTGATACAGAGATGTTTTTTGGAACAATATTTTCTTGCGATAATAGTCCTTCAGGAATTATTTGAAGACAATCTTCAACGTTTTCTATACTGTAATTTATTCTAGGAGTATTGGTGTTTTTTTTGAAGGTTTCTAAATCAACAACCTTAAAATCTACATTTAAAATAGTATTAAAAATAACTTTTAAAGTGTATTCTAACCTGGGTGAAATAGTATTTGAATAGACTAGTATCATTTTAAATTAGAATAAATTTCTTTTAATTTGATTGATTCATTTTCCCAATTGTAAATTTTAGCGACTCTTTTTAAGTTAGAAATCCATTGGTTATATTGATTTTCATTTTCAAAAATTTCTTTCACCATGGTTGCTAATAACTTTGGATTGTGTGTTTCCGTTACTTTTCCAATATTGTTTTTTGTAACTAACTCTGCAACAATTTTTCTGTTTGAAACCAACATTGGAGTAGTTGTTTGAATGAAATCAAAAATTTTGTTGGGCAAACTATATTCATAATTTAAATTTGTATTTTTATCTAACGATAGACCTAAATCTGCAATTTTGGTGTACTCTAACAATTCATTGTACGGGATTTTATCTAAAATAAAAACCTTGTGCTTTAATTTTAGTTCAATAACTAAAGATTTAAGTTTATCATACACATCACCACCACCAATAAAATAAAGAATAGTGTTGTCTAAGTATTGCATCATTTCAATTGCTTCTTCTGCACCTCTATCTATATTAATTCCTGTTCCTTGAAAAATTAACATCTTATTGGTCCCTTTTATTTTTTTTGAAAACAATTCGTTTTGTAAATTATTAACAAGTTTTGGAGCAATATTTCTAATTACACCAACATTTATAGTGTACTTTTCTGAGTAAATAGTTGAAATAATACTGTTAACAGTATAACAATTCTTAAGTTTAGGAAAAATCCATTTTTCAATCGCAAGCCAAATTTTTTGTACTCTTGGTCTTGAAATAACTTCTGGGACTTCAGTAAATAATTCATGACTATCATAAACTAATTTTTTGTTTTGCAGAACACTTATAAGGTAATTTGGTAGTAAGGTGTCTAAATCATTGGCTAATAGAATTGATTTTTTTGTGAAGAGTAATTTAACAAATAAACGAATATTATATTCTGCATAAAAAAGAAACCCTTTTTTAAAAAGAAGTTTCATTCTATAAGTTTTATAAGGTCTCTCTATTGGTTTACTATCTTTTAATTTTCTACCAATAAGTAGAATATCAAAATCTAGTTCTTGCAAAGTTTTGCAAACTTTGTAAACTCGTTGATCGTTTATCAAATCATTTGTAACAGATACTATTATTCGCTTCATTATTATAATGCAAGTTAATAAACTTTATATTAGCACCTATTTTAAATCATCACAAAAGAACTTTAATACATTTGCTAATTAAAATTTCGAAAATTTATTTTCGGCTGCACTATTAAAATATGAAATATTTTTTATTAAAACTTAAACAAAAAAGAATCTGGGATAAAATATTTATTGAAAGGTTTACTGAGCCTATACATCTAAATATCATTGCTTTTTTTTACATGTTATTTGGGTCAT
>CAZUFO010000110.1:0-6787 GCA_964619615.1 uncultured Lutibacter sp.
AAATTATGAACTAAACTTACTTTAAATAATATCTCCGTAAGCGGGTGCAAATATACAAACATTCTTTTCTTTCTACCTAATAAATCTGCATCAAAGTTATTAACAATACTGAAACAAAAGATGATCTGCTGATAGTAAGTGAGATACTATTAATTCTTTTTTTTAACATGAATAACATTTCTTTTTCTGGCTGCGATTTCGGCATAATCAAAATCTAATTTGGAGGGTTGCTTCACTAATTTACCATCAATAAAAGCGCGTTGTAAAATATCTTCTATCATATAATCTTCATCAATATTTGCTGGATCGTATTCTAATTTAAGGGACATTTTAAATAGTCTTGCTGTTTTATGCGACCAATATGCTTTCCAACCGCTTCTTACTTCTTGAATTAATTCATAAGTTGTAATTCCTGTTTGCCTATGAATTAACTTAATTAATATACGTCCTTCAGTTTTTGTTAGTTTTTTTAATTGTTCCGTAAATTCTTCTTCCATATATTTTTGGACTCTTTTGGAATACTTTTTTCTTTTACTTTTAGATTTTATACTATCTAGTCTATTACTCAAAACACTAAGTCGTTCTTCGGCAAGTTTAGCATAAGGATAGGCTTTTAATGTTTTTTTACGAAACCAATAATAGTATCTACGGTCATAATCATTGATGAATTTTATTTTGTTTAGCAAAAACACTTCATCTAATTCGATTACAATGGTATCGCCTTCAAAAATTATATATTCACCATACACGTATGAAGAGTCATTTTTCGCAAACTTTTCTTCCTGAGCATAAAAATTTACACCTATTATATATATAAGAAAGATTATAATTCTTTTCATCTGATACTACTTCTAAAAAACATCCAGCAAAAATACATTAAATAACTTCTTTATCACTTCAATTTTAAAACTCAGCAACCATCAAAGTTATTGTCTGTTCTAAAAAACTTTCCTATTTTTGATGAAAATAATTTATATGAGCAAAAAAGTTTCCATTCTGAATAAAAAATCTATTGATTTTCTTGAAAAATATTTAAATAATGCATCTCCAACTGGCTACGAAAGTGAAGGTCAGAAGATTTGGATGAATTATTTAAAACCCTATGTTGATACCTTTATTACTGACAACTACGGAACAGCAGTTGGTGTGATTAATCCTAACGCAAAGTTTAAAGTTATAATAGAAGGACATGCCGATGAAATATCTTGGTATGTGAACTATATTACTGACAATGGATTAATCTATGTGATTAGAAATGGCGGCAGTGATCATATGATTGCCCCTTCTAAAAGAGTAAATATTCACACTAAAAAAGGTATTGTTCAGGGGATATTTGGCTGGCCAGCTATTCATACAAGAATGAAAGGAAAAGAAGATACTCCTAAATTAGATAACATATTTATTGATGTTGGTTGCAAGAATAAAAAGGAGGTTGAAAAATTAGGCGTACATGTTGGTTGTGTAATTACCTACCCTGATGAATTTTTTATTCTAAACAAAGATAATTTTGTTTGCAGAGCTTTAGATAATAGGATGGGCGGCTTTATGATTGCAGAAGTTGCTCGATTACTAAAAGAGAACAAAAAGAAGCTTCCTTTTGGATTATATATCACTAATTCTGTACAAGAAGAAATTGGCTTGCGTGGAGCAGAAATGATTACACATACTATAAAGCCTGATGTTGCAATTGTTACCGATGTTTGTCATGATACAACTACGCCAATGATTGACAAGAAAAAAGAAGGAGAAACTAAATCTGGTGATGGCCCTGTTATAACCTACGCTCCTGCTGTTCAAAATAATTTGAGAGAGTTGATTTTAGATACTGCGGAGAAACACAAAATTCCATTCCAACGCCTTGCATCTTCTCGTGCAACTGGAACAGATACGGATGCTTTTGCGTATTCTAATGGTGGAGTTCCGAGTGCTTTAATTTCTTTAGCATTACGTTATATGCATACAACTGTTGAAATGGTTGCCAAAGAGGATGTGGAAAATGTAATAAAATTGATTTATGAATCTTTACTAGTGATAGATCCAAAGAAAGGATTCAGCTATTTTGATTAATAAAAAATCATGACAGATGAACTTATCTATATATTAAATGATGATTTATCATTTTTAAAAACAACTTTAAAATCTAAAGTACATAAACATGGATACTTGCACGCAAGTGTCCATGTTTGGTTTTATACAGATGCTGGTGAAGTTTTATTACAAAAAAGGAGTCCTACTAAAATAGCCTTTCCCAATTTATGGGATGTTTCTGTTGCAGGACATATTTCTTCTGGTGGAATTCCAATTACTTCAGCAATTAGAGAAATTGAGAGAGAAATCGGGTTGGTTTGCTCAGAAAATGAGTTAAAACATATTGGGCAGTTTAATGAAATACATCATCATAAAGATGATTTTATTGATAATGAAATTCATTATATCTATTTATGTAAATTATCAAAACCGATAAATCAATTAAAAATTCAAGAAGAAGAATTGTCAGCAATTAAACTAATGCCAGTCATTACTTTTATTCATGAATTAACTAAAAATAATTTCACTAAGACTTACGTACCGCACCTCCAAGAATATTATTCGTTTGTACTAAAAAAACTCAACAAATATTTAACTTAAAAACGTTATTCAACTAAAGCGAGTTATCTATTATTTCTTGAACCACTTCTGGGTTTAATAATGTTGATGTATCACCTAAATTAGACGTATCATTACTTGCTATTTTACGCAAAATACGACGCATAATTTTTCCACTTCGTGTTTTTGGCAATTCAGATGTAAACTGAATTTTATCCAACTTCGCAATCGGGCCAATATGTTCTGTAATAATTTGATTTATTTCTTTCCGTAAATTATCTTGATCTCTAGTTTCACCAGTTTCCTTCAAAATAACATAACCATATAAAGCGTTTCCTTTAATATCGTGTGGAAAACCAACAATTGCGGATTCAGCTACTGCAGGATGCTCGTTAATAGCATCTTCGATTGGCGCAGTTCCTAAATTATGACCTGATACAATAATAACATCATCTACTCTACCGGTTATTCTATAATAACCAACGGCATCTCTTAAAGCGCCATCACCTGTAAAGTATTTATTTTCATACGCCGAAAAATAGGTTTCCTTATAGCGTTGGTGATTACCCCAAATAGTCCGAGCAATCGCTGGCCATGGAAATTTTATACACAAACGCCCATCTACTTGATTTCCTATTAATTCTACGCCATTTTCATCCATCAACGCAGGTTGAATTCCGATAAAAGGCAAGGTTGCATAGGTTGGAATTGTTGGCGTAACATACGGTAACGGCGTAATCATAATTCCGCCCGTTTCTGTTTGCCACCAAGTATCAACAATCGGGCTTTTTCCTTTACCTACATTATCGTTATACCAATGCCATGCTTCTTCATTTATAGGTTCACCCACAGAACCCAATACTTTTAAGGATGATAAATCATATTTATTTACAAAATCTAATTTCTCTTTTGCCAACGCTCTAATAGCCGTTGGTGCCGTATAAAATTGTGTTATTTTATGTTTTTGGATAATTTCCCAAAAACGACCGTAATCTGGGTAACTTGGTACACCTTCAAACATTACCGTTGTCGCTCCATTTAACAAAGGTCCATAAACAATATAACTGTGCCCGGTAATCCAACCGATATCTGCCGTACACCAATACACATCATTTGCGCGATAATTGAATACATTTTTAAACGTATATGCGGTATAAACCATATAACCTGCCGTGGTGTGCACCATTCCTTTTGGCTGCCCTGTAGAACCCGAAGTGTATAAAACAAATAACGGGTCTTCAGCATCCATAATTACAGGATCACATGCCATAGAGGCAGCATCTAATAAAGGTTGCAGCCATTTATCTCGACCTTCTTTCATATTAATTTCTGTATTGATTCGTTTTACTACTAAAACTGTTTCAACACCCGAGCAATCTTCCAATCCTTCATCTACAATTCCTTTTAAATCGATTGATTTTTTCCCACGATAAGATCCATCTGAAGTAATCACCAATTTACAATCGCTATCATTTATTCTTGATGACAATGCGGATGCCGAAAACCCAGCAAATACTACTGAATGTATGGCGCCAATACGTGCACAAGCCAGTAATGAAATTGCCAATTCTGGGATCATTGGTAAATAAATACACACACGATCTCCTTTTTTAATCCCTTGATCTTTTAACACATTCGCAAACTGATTTACACGTTCTGCCAATCTATTATAGGTGATATGCTGTGCTTCTTCATCAGGATTATTTGGCTCAAATAAAATAGCCGTTTTATTTCCTTTGGTTGTTAAATGACGATCTATACAGTTTTCTGTAATATTCAGTTTTGCACCTTCGTACCATTTTACTTCAGGTTTTTTAAAGTCCCATTCTAACACTTTATCCCAACGTTTTCTCCAAATAAAATGCTCTTCAGCAATTTCTTCCCAAAAAACTTCAGGTTCTCTAACCGAATTGCGATATACTTTATAATATTCTTCTAGGTGCTTTATATGGTAATTACTCATTTTTTGTTGTTTAATGTGGCTTCGACTACGCTCAGCCACCAAAATTCGTATTCAATTTATTTTTAGGCCTATAACTGTTTTCGAAAATACAACTATTAGTTTTTAATTTGGTGCTTTTTTCTATTGATGACATTGTTTTGTCAATAGATAAAATAATCGACACAATCTTGTTTTATTTCCGAGACTGTTCTCGACTCCGATCGAACGGACATTTATACATTTTTTATTTAACGACTAATGTGTTGCTCCTCCTGCTCCACTTGGTATTCTAATATTTTCCACTATTTCTTGAACTTCTGCTGGAGGCGGCGGTGTAAATTTTGAAATGATTAAAGACACCACAAAATTTGCCATCATTGCTACCGTACCAAATCCTTCAGGCGATATTCCGAACCACCAATCTTCTTTTGTTCCTCCACCAAACCAATCGAATTTGAACTTAAGCATATAGAATAACATCAACACAATACCAACTACCATTCCTGCAATGGCTCCTTCTTTATTCATGCGCTTATTAAAAATTCCTAAAACAATCGCCGGAAAAAAGGATGCGGCTGCCAAACCAAATGCCAAGGCTACGGTGGCAGCGACAAAATCGGGCGGATTGATTCCAAAATAACCTGCCACACAAACCGCAGCAACTGCCGATAAACGTGCAGCAATTAGCTCTCCTTTTTCTGAAATATCTGGTTTAATCATTTTTTTTATCAAATCATGAGATACCGATGCAGAAATCACCAATAACAAACCCGCTGCAGTCGATAAAGCTGCAGCTAAAGCACCTGCTGCAACCAAAGCAATTACCCAATTAGGTAAGCCCGCTATTTCGGGATTTGCCAACACCATAATATCTTTATCTATTGTTAGTTCATTAACCTCTGAATCAGCAACATATTGAACCAAGCCATCATTATTTTTATCATCAAAAGTAAGCAACCCTGTTTCTTCCCAAGTAGTAAACCATTCTGGTAAATTATCATACTCTTGATTGCTAACCGTTTCTATCATATTTATTCTTGCAAAAACTGCAATCGCTGGAGCTGTTGTATATAAAATCATAATAAACAACAAGGCCCAACCTGCAGATTTACGAGCATCCGAAACTTTCTTAACTGTAAAAAATCGAACAATTACATGAGGTAATCCTGCGGTACCAGCCATTAAAGCCGCTGTAATAAAAAAAACATCTAATTTCGATTTACTTCCAGAAGTATATTCAGTAAAACCTAATTCTTGGTGCAACCCATCTAATTTATCCAACAGAAAAACACCATCTGAACCAGTACCACCAAAACCTAATTGCGGAATCGGATTCCCAGTCATCTGAATTGAAATAAAAATTGCTGGAACCATAAAGGCAAAAATCAACACACAATATTGCGCCACTTGTGTATAAGTGATTCCTTTCATACCTCCAATTACAGCATAAAATAAAACGATAACCATCCCAATTATAACACCTGTATTGATATCGACTTCTAAAAAACGAGAAAACACCAATCCTACACCACGCATTTGCCCCGCAACATATGTAAAGGAAACTAAGAGCGCACAAAATACGGCTACTGTTCTTGCTACATTTGAGTAATATCGATCTCCAATAAAATCGGGTACGGTAAATTTTCCAAATTTACGTAAATAAGGTGCCAATAATAAAGCTAGCAATACATAGCCACCAGTCCAACCCATCAAATACACAGACCCATCATATCCATTAAAGGAAATAAGCCCTGCCATGGAGATAAATGATGCCGCTGACATCCAATCAGCGGCTGTTGCCAATCCATTTGCTAATGGAGAGACACCTCCACCAGCAATATAAAATTCTTTTGTTGAGCCTGCTCTAGACCAAATTGCAATTACTATATAAAGTGTAAATGTTATGCCGACAAGTACCCATGTCCAAGTTTGTAAATCCATAATTAATTATCGAGGTTATATTTTTTATCTAGTTTATTCATCAAACGTATGTACACAAAAATTAGAATCGTAAATACATATATTGACCCTTGTTGCGCAAACCAAAAACCGAGTTTGAATCCGCCAAATCTGATGGTATTTAGTTCATCAACAAAAAGAATTCCACAACCATAAGAGACTACAAACCATATAGTTAATAATATTGCTAAATATCGAAGATTTTCTCTCCAATAATTTTTCATTTTTTCTTTATGAGACATTGTACTTTGTTTACTTGCTAAAGTAAAGTTTTATTTTAAATAATCATCCTCTAAAATA
>CAZUFO010000111.1:0-6438 GCA_964619615.1 uncultured Lutibacter sp.
AATGAATCAATTATTGTTTAACACAGAAGTTGCATTTGTGACTTGAATTCAGCTTCTAATTAATTACAACTTAAATAAATTAGTGTTTGGTTCAGGTCAACCATTAATAACAGGAGGTCAATTAAAATCATTAAAAATCAATTTACCCACCCTAAAAGAACAAACCAAAATAGCCGATTTTTTAAGTAAAATAGACGCTAAAATAAATGCGGTAAATGAGCAAATAGAAAATACTAAAACCTATAAAAAAGGCTTGTTGCAAAAAATGTTTGTAAACTAAAACCATAACCTTATGAATTTTGAAGTCTATTGTGATGAGAGTGGTTTAGAAGCCCTTAGCCAAAAAGAAGCCCATTTATATACTGCCATAGGTGGTATTTGGATGCCAGCAGATTACAGGTCTATTTTTAAAGAGAAAATGAATGCTATAAAGCAAAAGTATGAAGTGCGTGTAGAGTTAAAATGGAATAAGGTGTCGCCCAAGTTTTTTGATATGTACAAAGAAATTTTAGATTACTTTTTTCAAACAGAACAATTGCGTTTTAGAGTCATTTTAATTGAAGCCAATAAGGTAGATAATTATAAATTTAACAATACAGATGCCGAATTAGGGTTTTACAAATTTTACTACCAACTGTTACACCATTGGATTTTTGATTTTAATGATTACAACATATTTTTAGACCTAAAAATAAACAGAGATAAAAGCAGATTAATCCATCTTAAAAATGCCATTGATAATGCTAATTTAACATCTGTAATTTCGCAAGTACAAGGTTTGCCATCAGACCAATCTTTAGGCATACAATTAGCCGACTTGCTTACAGGAATGGTAAATGCTAAATTCAATAATGAAATAACCAGTACAGCAAAACTAGGCTTAATAGATTATGCAGAAAATACCTATTTGGGTAAAAGCATAAAACCAACCCCCAAATGGGAAGAAAAACTAAATGTTTTTAAAATTAACTTACAAGGTGGTTGGTAATGGCATATAAAAAAATAAAACCACATAAAATTCCAGAAGCGGAAAGAGAAGAAAAAATGCGAGAATTATGGGCTGAGGAGTACTGTAAATCAGATCTTGAAACTTTTGATGGTGTGATGGTTCGTTTTTATGAAGATATGTTTGACCATTGTTTTTATGAAAGTGCCAACCGAAAAGAAAAAGACAAGTCTATTTTGTCTTTAAATCGACTTGAAAAAATACTTTGGATAAAAGACACCTTAGAAGATGCTGATGCAATTCTAAAAAAAGGATGGGATACTAAAAACAAAGAATATTTCACAAACAGAAGAGTTGCTATTGTAAAAGGTAATTATGTTGTAATAATCCGTTTTACAGGTGTATTAAAAGCAAAATTTATAACCGCCTATGAAAAAAATGACATTAAAAACATATTAGATAGTCCAGATTTTGAAAGAAGTGAGCAGTTTTTCAGAGAAATATAAGCACAAAAAAAACGTTGATTCGGGTTCAACGTTTAAGACCTTTGTAAATTCCCTACCACAGGTAAAGAACACTGCAAAGATATGAATTATTAACAAATTTGCTAACTTTATTAACAAATACTTTCATATCTGTAAATATAAAAAGCAAAAAGAGTGCCAAATTAATTGAATTAAATGAGTAAACAACCAGAACAAGTATTAGAAAATCAATTAGTTGCACAACTACAAAAGTTGAAGTACGAAAAAGTATTGATTAAAGATGAAACTGCTTTAACTGCCAACTTAAAAACACAGTTAGAAAAACATAACAACATTACGTTTTCTGCCAAAGAATTTGAGCGTGTTTTAAACATACTAAGCAAAGGTTCTGTTTTTGAAAAAGCCAAAACACTACGCCAAAAACAACATATTGAGCGAGATAATGGCGACAATCTCTATTTTGAGTTTCTGAACACAGACTTTTGGTGTCAAAATCAGTTTCAAGTAACGCACCAAGTTACTATGGAAGGTAGTTACAAAAACCGTTATGATGTTACTTTGCTTATCAATGGTTTGCCATTGGTGCAAATAGAACTAAAGCGTAGAGGCTTAGAAATGAAAGAAGCCTTTAACCAAATAAACCGTTATCAACGGCATTCGTTTGGTGCAAAATCGGCTTTGTTTCAATATGTACAAATATTCATTATTAGCAATGGTGTAAATACAAAGTATTACGCCAATAACAGACACCAATCTTTCAAACAAACATTCTATTGGACAGACAAAGACAATAAACGTCAAACCAATATTTTAAACGGTTTTACAAGCGATTTTTTAGAGCCTTGTCATATATCCAAAATGATAAGCAAGTACATTGTACTAAACGAAACGCATAAAATATTAATGGTACTTAGACCCTATCAATTTTATGCAGTAGAAACCTTAGTAAATCAAGTAGAAAACTCAAATAACAACGCATATATTTGGCACACCACAGGTTCGGGTAAAACCTTAACGTCTTTTAAGGCAAGTCAGATAATAATGAATATGCCACAGGTTAAGAAAGTGGTATTTGTGGTAGATAGAAAAGATTTAGATTATCAAACCACCAAAGAGTTTAACAGTTTTAGCAAAGGCAGTATTGACGGAACAGACAATACCAAAGCATTGGTAAAACAGTTTGCAGACGATACAAAACTGATAGTTACCACCATTCAGAAACTAAATACAGCCATAAGCAAAGCCAAGTATTTATCTAAAATGGAGGCTTTACAAGATGAACGAATTGTATTCATTTTTGATGAGTGTCACCGTTCACAATTTGGCGAAACACACAATAGAATAAAAGCCTTTTTCCATAACAACCAAATGTTTGGTTTTACAGGAACACCCATTTTTAAAGACAATGCAGTCAAAAACGAATTAGGAAAACGTACAACAAAAGAACTATTTGGCGAGTGTTTGCATAAATATGTAATTACAGATGCCATAAAGGACGAAAACGTACTCAAGTTTTCGGTAGAATATGTAGGTCGTTACAAACGAAAAGAATCGGCAACAGAAATAGATATTGAGGTAGAAGACATTGACACCAAAGAGTTAATGGATAGTGAAAAACGGTTAGATAAAATTACCGATTACATTATTGCAAATCATAACCGAAAAACACACCAAAAAGAGTTTACAGGAATGTTTGCAGTAAGTGGCGTAAAAAACTTGATAAAATATTACGATTTATTTCAGAAGAAAAAACTAGAAGGCAAACACAATTTAAAAATTGCTACTATTTTTAGTTATGTAGCCAATGAAGATGATGCAGATGCAAATGGCTTTATTCCAGAAGAAGTTTCAGTTGTAGAAGAATCTCCTGCTTTGTATGGAATGAATGTACACAGTAGAGAAAAATTAGATGAATATATTGTGGATTACAATGCTATGTTTGGCACTAAGTTTTCTACAAAAGACAGTCAATCGTTTTACAATTATTACAACGATATTTCTAAGAAAGTAAAAGAACGAAAAGTTGATATTTTATTGGTAGTCAATATGTTTTTAACAGGTTTTGACAGTCCACCTTTAAACACTTTGTATGTAGATAAAAATTTAAAATATCACGGTTTAATTCAAGCATATTCAAGAACCAACAGAATACTAAACGAACAAAAATCACAAGGAAATATTGTTGTTTTTAGAAACTTAAAAAAGGCAACAGATGAAGCCATAACCTTGTTTAGTAACAAAGAAGCCATTGAAGTAATCATTATGAAACCTTATGATGATTATGTAAAGAAATTTAATGAATCTTTTATTGAGTTAATCAAAATTGCACCAACGGTAAATAGTGTAAACGATTTAGTTAGTGAAGATGATGAATTGTTATTTATCAAGGCTTTTCGTCAATTAATGAGAATCAAGAATATCCTAAATGCTTTTTCAGATTTTAAGTGGGAAGATTTAGCAATGAACGAACAACTTTTTGAAGACTACAAAAGCAAATATTTGGATTTGTGGCAAAAAGTAAAAAGCGATACCGAAAAAGAAAAGGTTTCCATTTTAGATGATGTAGATTTTGAATTGGAGTTAATTCACCGAGACGAAATCAATGTAAACTACATCATTCAGTTGTTAATTAAACTAAAATCGGACACACAAAAAGACGTTACAAAAACAGAACAAGAAATTGCCAACTTGCTGAATACAGAAGTAAATTTAAGAAGTAAACGAGAATTAATCCAGCAATTTATTGACGAGAATCTTCCAACAATAGAAGATACAGATGATATTCCAGAAGCCTTTGAGGTTTATTGGAATGAAGAGCAAAAGAAAGCGTTTAAGAAACTAACAGCAGACGAAAATCTATCGGAAGAAAAAACTCAAAAACTGATAGAGAACTATCTGTATGCAGAACGTGAACCTTTGCGAGATGAAGTGTTGGATTTGATAGAAGGCGAAAAACCAAGTGTATTAAAACGAAAGAAATTAGGAGATAAAATATTGAAACAGATTGTTGAATTTGTAGAAACATTTATTAACGGAATAACAGGAAATTAAATGAATAGCCAACGCACAAAGCCATACACATTGCCAAGTCGCTCAGAAAGCCAACCGCTAAAGCCAAAACTTGTCAAAGAGTATGTCTTCAGCCAACGCTAGCAAGTTTGCGGAAAGAAAAGTCAGACACCTAACAAAGTGTATAAATCATTGGGCAATAGGTGGTTAAATGAAGATTATAGATATAAATAAAAATTACGGTAAACTGAAAATGAAGTGCTTCGAAACGCCCAACGCTTCATACACAAACCGTTGTAAACCATTTTAAACTCTTAAACAGCGTTATGCAAAAGCAAATTCTACTTCTATCAATGTTTTCAATCCAATTTTATGAGTTAGTCTTTGGGCAAATAAATAATAGTACTTATTGTTTAACCCCTCAAATTACATCAAATATCTATCTAAATAAAAGATTGAATTCTGGCATTGGCAGAATTGATAGCTCTCCTTTTTGCTTGAAATTATACTTTCATGTGATAAGACAAAGTAATGGGGATGGGGGGCAATCAATTAGCTCAGTTCAAGAGGCTTTTAACATTATACAGGGAGACTTTAATCCGCATAATATTTTTTTTGATTGGGATAATGAAATTAATTACATAGATGATAACAACCATTATTTAACTCCTAAACCCGAAATATTTACTATAAATAACCACACAGATGGTATTGATATATATTTGTACGATGATAGTGCGCCAGCGGGAGGTAGAGCGAATGGTGTAGGAAACTCCTCAGATTTTTTTGTTTCAGGAGTGTATTGGGAATCACCTTACACGCCTCTTGTCTCATCTCATGTAATTTCACACGAATTAGGTCATGTGTTGTTTTTATGGCATACACATCATGGAACTAGCGATGAAGGAAATGCTAACCCAGATAAATGTCCTGAATTAGTCAATGGGTCAAATAGCGCAACCTGTGGAGACTATGTGACTGATACACCTGCGGATCCTCATTTGGATTTTGACGTGGATTCTTCGAATTGCACTTGGAATTCTAGTGGCCAAGATTCTAATGGTGACTCATATCAACCAGATGAGGAAAACATTATGGCATATTCCCATGTTGATTGTTTGAACTATTTTACAGATAATCAGGGAGAAAGAATGAGAAATGCAATTTTAAATTTAGGGTATCTGCAAAATGTAAACTACACCCCTTCCTCTAATAATATATCTATTACTAGTACAGGTTCGTATATATTATCAGATAAGAGATGGACAAGGTTGGTAGTAAATTATGAAGGAAAAACAAGTGACACTTATCATTGGGAATGGATAATCCCTAGTTGCTATTCTAGATTCGGCCCTAAAAGAACATATGTTGATGTAAGACCCATAACTAGAATGGGGATATCTAATACATTTAATCATACAATTAACGTTCAAGTTAAAGCAACTGATAATTGTGAAAGCCAATCTGATTGGTTTATTAAACCTTTTGAAGTACAAGTTTCTCCAGGAATTATTCCTGACGATGATATGATTTTTGATTATTAAAAAACACGTTATGAAAAACATGATGATTATTCTACTCAATTTCAGCCTGATATTCTCTTTTGCCTGTAAAGACTCTGAATCATTAAAACAGGCTAATGAATTAAATGGTACTTGGAATTTAATAAGATACCAAAATGGATTTTCCCCAATAGAACGTTTTAACGCAGACGAAATAAATTGGAAAATTCAGAACACAATATTAACTGTGACAGTTAATATTGATTTAGATGTTAGTAGTCAAATTCCTTATAAAAATTCAGGAGTATATGAATTGATAGTTCGTGATAAACTTATTATCATTGAAAATGAAGAATACGATTACTCGATAGATGAGAACTCACTAATATTAGACCAAGAATCATCATCAGGGGGACCACAAATTAAATTTGAAAGAATATAACTAACAATTAAGCTACAATGATGCGAAGTAAGGCTTCGGTTCATTGTAGCGTCT
>CAZUFO010000112.1:0-6309 GCA_964619615.1 uncultured Lutibacter sp.
TAAAGATACATAAAAAAATCTGCAAATTAAAGAACTATTAATTCTTTGTTAATAAAAGGGTAATCGAATCAGTTTTTTAATTTGAATCGCCTGTTTTCTTCACGTCCATAGCCTGTAATAAAAACACTATCATTTGTAATTTCTGCAAAAGCAAATGAAGTTGTATTTTCCGTATCAACCATACCTTTAAAAGTTACATAATGCACATCGTTTACTTTATCGTAAGAGCCTGCATGATCATGGCCGTTTAAATATAGTTTTACATTATCATAATTTTTTACTAAAGCCAAAAATTGATCTGTATCCCATAAGTTTAATTCAGTAACTGGGCTAACCGGAAAATGGTTAAAGAAACACACATTCAAACTTCTTTTTTTTGCATCATCTAATTCAGTTTTTACCCAAGATAATTGTTCTATCCCTAAAGCGCCGTTATAAAATTTTGCATAAGGAAGTGAATCGTTTGTTACTTTTTCCAAAAGGTCTTTAGCTTCTTGTAGTTTTTTTTCTGTTGGAGCTCCATGAATACTCACATCGTTTCCATCTAAAACAATAAATTTCCAGTTTTGTATTTCAAAACTATAGTAACGGTCTGTTAATCCCATTTTTGCTGGAACAAATTGTTTTAAACTATCTGCAACAGAAAAATCGTGATTTCCTAATACGTGATATGATTTGGACTTTAATTGATTCCAAATAGGAGTGATGCTGTCAAAACTTTCAAAGCCTTTGTCAATAAAATCACCTAAGTGAATTGTAAATTCTAAATCTTGAGTATTAAGAGTTGTAATTGCTTTTCTCAACCGGTTAGGAGATTTTTTAAAATGTCTATCTGCTCCGCCTACAAATCTTGTGTCACAATCGCAATATTGACAGTCGGATATAATCCCGATTTTGAAACTATTATTTTTTTGTGGTTCGGGGCTGTTTTTTTTACAACTTAAAGCGGATAAGCAAATTAAGATTAGTACAAGATTTCTCATAAATGTATATTTTAAGGGTGGTTTTGATTTCAGTTCAAAAGTTTATAGGATAAAAGTAAAAAAAAATGTTAAAAAATAACTTTTTAACAGGTTTTATTTATAGTATTTAAAAAAAGGTTGTATATTTGGAGTTGTAGGAGTTAAATCCTACTTTCTTTTTCATAGCAATTTTCCCACTTTAAGAAATTTAAGTGGGTTTTTTTATGTCAAAAAAATAAAAAACACAAAAAAGCGAACAAAATATGTTGGCTTTTAATATAAGTTGAGTTTTTTTAAAATGCTCGATATTGAGGCGCTTTATGCCCCTTTTCTCTTAAATACACAATTGCTTGTCCACGGTGATGTGTAATATGATCTCTTAAAAAAACAAAACCTTCATGTTTTGTGTAGGATGGTTTTTCTGGAAGGAAAAAAATGACAAAATTTTCATTTAATGTTTTTTCATCCATTTCATTTAACGAAGCTATTATTGTATCAAATGAATTGTTAAGTAACGCAATAGTTTGCTCTTTTGAAGCCCCTATTTGTTCTTCTGTTATTTCACTTTCTGGTAGTTCTTCTCCTTTAATTAGTTTTACTAAAATAAATTGTGATGACATACCAATATGAGCCATTTGCTCGCCAAAAGTTCTAACAGAATCTGTAGCTCTAAAATTATAATCTTCTGCTGGCATCGCTTCTGCAACTTCTAAAGTGTATGCTCTTGCGTTTTCAAAGACCTGAGTAAAAGATGATTTGAAATCGTAACTATTCTCAATTTTATCTTCAGCATTTGTTTGGACTTCATTTTTATCAGTTGCTTCTTTACAAGAAATAGTTGATATTAAAAGTGCTGATAAGACAATTGTCGGAAATATTTTTTTCATAAGAACTAGTTTAAGATGCTGAAGATATAATTAAAATTGTAAAACAATATTATCCTTTAATTTGAAGGTTTGTAAATTCCTTAGTAACTACCAATGTGTTATCTTTAAACTGTAGTTCTTTTAAATCTACATATTCATTGTCAACCTTAATTGATTTTACATCAAAAGGCAATCCAAATAAATTAATTTTAAATGTACTGTATGGAGTTATGTATTTACCTCTTTTATGAATTCTGATAATTAATTTATTGTCTTTACCAGACAGATTGAATTTCTTTAAACTAAAACGATTTTTTGTATAGTCGTATCCATCGCCAGCATCATCAAACAATTCAGAATCTTCCTTCCCTTTTTTATAATAAACGTCTAAAGTTAATTCTTCAATTACTTTTTCACCTACATATTGTTGAATAGGATATTTAGGAATAATGGCGCCTGCCTTTACAAAAATTGGCATGCTGTCTAGTTCTGCAGCTACCCAAGTTTCTTTTCCTCCAATTATGAGTTCTTTTGTCCAGAAATTATACCATTCACCTCTAGGAATATACATTCTTCTTCCTTTGGCGTTTGGCTCATTTATTGGGCAAATTAATAGTTGATTTCCACAAATAAACTCATCGGTTCTATAATGTGTTTGTTGATCTTCTTGATCAAACAATACCAACGACTTTAACATTGGCTCTTTATTAACCGAATATTTGTAAAACGATGTATATAAATAAGGTAGTAATTCGTATCTGATTTCAATAAATTTACGAACTACATCTGTTATTTCATCATCAAAAGCCCAAGGTTCTTGATCACCATGATCGCCAGAAGAATGTGTTCTGCAAAAAGGATGAAATGCCCCCAATTGAATCCAACGGGCATATAACTCACCATTTGGTTGTTCTGCAAAGCCGCCAATATCTGACCCTGCAAATGAGAATCCAGATAATGCCAAACGTTGCGCTTGAATATTTGCTATTTGTAAATGCTCCCAAGTTGCTAAATTATCTCCCATCCAAGTAGAAGTATAGCGCTGAGTACCAGAATAAGCTGACCGTGTAATTACAAACGGACGCTTAGGATAATTAAATCGTTTCACGCCATGGTAGGTTGCTCGTGCCATTTGCATACCATATATATTATGTGCTTTTTGATGGCTACATGGGTTTCCATCATAATCATGTCTAACATCAGAAGGGAATGTTTTTCCAGGAACGTCCATAACTGCAGGTTCGTTCATATCATTCCACACACCTTTTACACCAATTTCTTCGATTAATTCTTTAAACAATCCAGCCCACCATTCTCTAACTTCTGGACGCGTAAAATCCGGAAAATAACATTCACCTGGCCAAACTTTACCTTTCATATAAGGACCATCTGCACGTTTACAGAAATAATCTTTATCTAAACCTTCTTTAAAAACGCTATATTCAGTATCTATTTTAATTCCTGGATCTATAATTACAACCGTTTTAAACCCATCGTCAGCCAATTCTTTTACCATTCTTTTTGGGTCTGGAAAATAGTCTTCACTCCAAGTAAAACAACGAAAACCTTCCATATAATCAATGTCTAAATAAATAGCATCACACGGAATTTTTAAATCTCTAAATTTTTTGGTAATTTCTTTTACGTTTGATTCAGGGTAGTAACTCCATTTACATTGATGATATCCCAAAGCCCATAAAGGAGGCAATTCTGGTGTGCCCGTTAAATCGGTATATCTTACAACTACATCCTGCATTTTTGGACCATAGATGAAATAGTAATTCATTTCGCCGCCTTGCGCCCAAAAACTAGTTACATTTCTTCTTTCGTGACAAAAATCGAAATAGGTCTTAAATGTATTATCGAAGAAAACCCCGTAAGATTTATCATTATGTATGCCTGTATAAAACGGAATTGCTTTATAAATAGGATCTGTATCTTTTCCATAGGCGTAAGAATCTGTCGCCCAATTTTCGAAACGTTTTCCTTTTAGGTTTAAATGTTGAGGTTTATCACCCAAACCATAATAACTTTCACCGTTTTGAGCAGCCTTACTCATTTTAACAATATCACCACCTAGCTCATAACTCTCTTCCCAATGAAACCCTAATTCGTCTTCACAAATTAAGGAATTGTCTTTAATATCATAAATTGCTTTTCGTAAATCGGCTTTGTATATATTACAGATTAATTTTGAAGTTGTGATGCGATATTTTTCATCATCTTCAGTAATTTCTAAATGGTTATAACCATTACTGGCGTTTTTATCGATGGCATAAGAAAAATCCTTTGCAAATTTCCCTACCGTTGTATATCTAAAACGCAACATACTGTCTCTTAAAACAGTAAGTTGAAGAATTACATTATTTTTAGTTTTAAAAAGTAATGTGTCAACCTCTTTTGTATATTCAATTATATTTGAAGGAAATAAGTTTCCTTTATATTCTAATTCTTCGTTCAATATCATAAATCAATCATTTATTGCAAGAGGCGAATTTACAGGAATTTAAAAAAATGTTAGGTGTTTATTTATTAAAAAGCACGCCTGTTTATTGATAAAATGACAATAAAAAAGACAAGCTTTATAATGTATAATTAACTGTACTTAAAGATTACAATTCCCAGAGGTGGAATTATAATTTCTGCGGAAAATGTTTGTCCATTCCAAGATAATTTTTTAGCAGTCAATACTTTTTTATTTTCGTTTCCACTACCACCAAAGACTTTAGCATCACTATTAAAAATTTCTTTGATTTTTTGGTTAGTTGGTAGTCCTATTTTATAATTTTTATGGGTTGCTGGTGTAAAATTACAAACTACAATCAAATCGTTTTTTGAATCTTTTCCTTTTCTGATATATGAGATGATTGAATTTTTTGAATCTCCATAATCTATCCATTGAAAACCATTATTATCAAATCCTTTTTCGAATAATGCGGGTTGTGATTTGTAGAATTTGTTTAATTCCTTAAAATAATTTTGAGTGTTTCTATGTGGCTCAAATTCTAAGAGATTCCAATCTAAACTTTCTTGAAAATTCCATTCTTCATGTTGCGCAAACTCACCACCCATAAAATTCAATTTTGTTCCAGGGTGTGTAAACATATATCCATACAATAACCGCAAATTTGCAAATCGTTGCCAATCATCTCCAGGCATTCTTCCTAAAATAGATTTCTTGCCATATACTACTTCATCATGCGATAGCGGTAACATGAAATTTTCTGTAAAAGCATACGTTAAACTAAATGAAATATCATTTTGATGATGTGCTCTGTAAATTGGGTCTTTTTGAAAATAGTCTAAAGTATCGTGCATCCAACCCATCATCCATTTCATTCCAAAACCTAAACCAGCAGCATCAACAGGGTTTGTAACTCCAGAAAAAGCAGTTGATTCTTCGGCAATAGTTTGCACATCTGGAAATGATGCATATACTTCTTTATTTAAATCTTGCAGAAAAGAAACCGCAGCTAAATTCTCATTTCCGCCAAACTCATTCGGTTCCCATTCGCCATCTTCACGTGAGTAATCTAAATATAACATCGACGCCACAGCATCTACTCGTAAACCATCAACATGGTATTGTTCTAGCCAAAACAGGGCATTGCTAATTAAGAAAGAACGCACTTCATTCCGCTCATAATTAAAGATTAAGCTTGTCCAATCTTTGTGATATCCTTTTCTAGGATCCGGGTGCTCGTATAAATGTGTACCATCAAAATTTCCGAGCCCATGCGCATCTTCAGGAAAATGCGAAGGTACCCAGTCTAAAATAATTCCGATGTCGTTTTGATGTAATTTGTCAATCAATAATTTAAACTCATCTGGATATCCAAAACGTGAAGTAGGCGAATAATATCCAGTTAATTGATAGCCCCAAGAAGGATCGTATGGATACTCCATAATTGGCATCAACTCAACATGCGTGTAATTCATTTCTTTGACGTAAGTCACCAACTCATCTGCCAATTCTGTATAGGATAAAAATCGATTTTCTTCTGTATTTCTTTTCCAAGAACCTAAGTGAACTTCATACACAGAATAAGGAGCATCGAGCGCATTGTGTTTGGCTCTTTTTTGCATCCAATCATTATCTTGCCACGAGTAATCATCATCCCAAACTTCAGAAGCGGTTTTAGGCGGATGCTCAGATCTACGCGCGTAAGGATCTGCTTTTTCGGTGACAACACCATCGTTGTTGCTAAAAATTTTATATTTATAAGTTGCTCCTTTTTTAACATTAGGAATAAACCCTTCCCAAATGCCTGAAGAATCCCAACGTACATTCAAAAGATGCTCTTGATCGTTCCAATAATTAAAATCACCAATTACAGCAACTGATTTTGCACTTGGAGCCCAAACAGAAAAATAAGTTCCTTCAATTCCCTCAACCGTAATTGTATGCGATCCAAATTTGCGATACAATCTAAAGTGTTTTCCTGCTTTAAAAAGGCTGATATCAAAATCAGAAAATAGAC
>CAZUFO010000113.1:0-6140 GCA_964619615.1 uncultured Lutibacter sp.
AACCTAGAAAGACTAAAAAACCTGTTAAGAAATGTAATTTTTGCCCCATTAATTTCTCGCCAAAAATAAACAGTGCTAAAAAAGAAGATTCTAAAAAGAATGAAAACATCCCTTCCATTGCCAAAGTTTGCCCTATGATACTACCTGTAAGTTCTGAAAATTTCGCCCAGTTTGTACCAAATTGAAATTCCATTGGTATACCCGTAACAACACCCATCGTGAAATTAATTGCGAAAATTTTCATGAAAAATTTTGCAGCATTATTATATTTCTCTTCTTTACCCCTTAAATATATCCATTTAAAATAGACAATCATTAAAGATAAACCCATTGTTAATTGTGGGAATATGTAATGAAATGTGATAGTAAATGCAAATTGCAATCTATCATAAAAAATCATATCTTCCATTCTCTATACTTTATTTATAATAAACGAAAATATCTTATAAAAAGAAAGTTTTGTGTAATTAAATTTTACGAAACTTTCAAAAAAAATAAATTATTACGTTATAATGTTGATAGACAAACATAATCTGTCGTTGTAATTCCAACCTCTTTAATTGCATCAAAACCACCTGAAATGCTTATTAAATTATGAATACCCCTGCTTTTTAAGATGGAAGAGGCGATCATAGATCTATAACCTCCAGCACAATGAACATAGAAATTCTCTTCTGTTGGAAATTCAGCTAAACTAGAATTTATTGTACTTAAACAGAGTCCAGAAACAAAATCTGCATGAAAACGTGTCATATATATAGTTATTATTCATTAGATTCTAAATTTACTAAAACTTTCAAGTTGTTTTGGCAACAAATATTACAGTATTAATGTTTTAGCATTCTATTTGTTCTTTTGTTGTAAATATTTATGAAATTTATTTTCACTCGAGCCTGTACTATACCAATCAACAGCTTCTTGAATACTCATAAAACAACTATCAAAACTAATTTTGTCTATAACGCCTCCTTTGTGCATTGCGTCTCTAACTGGGCCTTTTAAACCTGAAAATACTATCTCAATATTTTTTGAATGATATAAATCAATTACATCTATTAATGCATGAACGCCCGAACTATCTAAGCTATTCATGCTTTCACCATCAATAATAATCAGTTTTAGCTTTTCACCTTTTTCGGCAACTAATTCTTCTAGTTTATCTTTAAAAAATGTAGTATTTGCAAAATATAATTGAGCATCAAAACGAACTATTAAAATATCTTCTTTTAAAACAACATCTTTCCCAAAACGAACAACGTTTCTATAAAAATGGGTGCCATGTATATTTGCTAACACAGCAACATGTGGTCTTGTCGTTTTTAATATTACCATTGCTAATGACAAAACAACACCTAACCCTATTCCTTTTTCTATTCCGATTGTAAGTGTTGCAAAGAATGTGATTAGTAGTAAGAAAAAATCTGTCCTATTACTTTTCCATAAATGGATAACTTCTTTATAATCAATCAATCCAAATACTGCTACCATTATAACAGATGCTAAAATTGCTTTTGGCATATTATAAAAATAAGGCGTTAAAAATAATAAAGTAACTATTATTAAAACCGCACTAATTATTGCTGATAGTCCAGACTTTGCACCTGCTTGATCATTAACTGCGGTTCTAGAAAATCCTCCTGTTGTAGGATAAGACTGAAAAAAAGAGCCAACTACATTTGCCAAGCCAAGACCAATTAATTCTTGATTTGGTAAAACTTTATAATCTCTATGTTTAGATTGAATTGCTTTTGCAACAGCAATACTTTCCATAAAACTAACCAACGCAATAGTTACTGCCATTGGCAGTAACATATTTATTAAATTCAAGTCTAAATTTGGCATACCAAAACTAGGTAAAGCATTTGGAATATCTCCAACTATTTTAACTGCGTTCGTGCCTTGATTCAACCCGAAGAAAGTTACTGCTAAAATTCCGAAAATCACTGCAAATAATTGACTTGGCAATGATTTATTTATCTTTTTAATTAACAATATCAAACCAATTCCTCCAATTCCTATTCCAAAGGATATCCAATTAATTTCATCAAATTTATCGAATGCATGCATCAAAATTTCATTGATATGATGCGACCTAGGAATATCAATCCCCAATAAACTTTTTAACTGACTTAACCCAATAATTAAAGCTGCCGCAGAAGTAAACCCACTAACAACAGGGTGCGATAAAAAATTAACCAAAAAACCTAAACGAAATACTCCTAATAAAAATTGAATCGCTCCAACTAAAAAAGCAAGTAAAATAGCATAACTAATATATTCTTCAATTGAAAGTCCTTGAAAAGAACCTATCGCTGTTGCTGTTAATAATGAAACCATAGCAACTGGCCCAACGGCTAATTGTCTAGAAGTTCCAAAAATCGCGTAGATTAACAAAGGAATGATTGATGCATATAAACCATAAACTGCTGGTAAACCTGCAATGGAAGCGTACGCCATTCCTTGCGGAATTAACATTACACCAACTGTAAGTCCTGCACCTAAATCGCCTTTTAGCCAATCTTTTTTATAACCTGGTAACCAATCTAATATTGGTAAAATAGTTTTTATATTCATTTTACAAATATAAAGACCTTAATTCTAAATTTATGTAATCTATGTTACTAAGGAGTTATTTTAAAAAAGAACTATGAACACTCATCGAAAGCTTTAACTTTACAAGGCAAGTCAATTTTTTTGTGAATTTCGGTAATCGCTGTTTTTTTATCTTTGAAGAAAACTTTATTTCCTAATTTATCTTTAAAGCCACCTTCGGATAAAATATCTTGGCTAATAATTTTTAAACCAGCGATATAAATTCCACCTCTATTTTTTTGCCATTTCAAAATTTCATGAGTCAACCACTCCGCTGCCGCTAGATCAATAAAATTGACACCTTTTGCAGAAACTAACACATGTTGTATCTCATTTTGTTCATATAGATTTGAGAGGTAGTCTGATACTTTTTCAATAGAGCCAAAATAAAGTGAACCGTCAATGCGAAGAATTTTAATATTTGAACATTCAACGGCATCTCTATCTCTAATTTTGTTAATTAATCTTCGTTGTTTATCTATTGCCAAAGTTGCAATGTTTGGTTTTGACGTTCTTTCCATATAAAAGAAAAGCGAAGTGAAAATTCCAATAATTAATGCTAGATCTAAATCTAAAAATAGTGTCCCAATAAATGTTGTTCCGAAAACAATTAATTCTCGCTTACTACTTTTAAAGATACTCTTAATATGTTTAAAGTCAATTAAATTATAACCAACTAACAAGATAATACCGCCCATGGCTGGTTTAGGCAAAAATGCAGCATATTTTGCGAAAAGTAATACCACTAACATCAATCCTAATGCTGAAATTACAGCAGACATTGGTGTTTTTGCTCCAGATTGATAATTTATACTGGATCTTGTAAAAGACCCTGAACTAGTATAACACGAAAAGAAACTAGAAACTACATTTGAAATTCCTTGAGACACAAACTCTTGATTGGTGTTTAACTTTTGATGTGTATGTAATGCTATAGATCTAGAAATAGCTGTTGCTTCTACCAAACCTAAAGTTGCTAAAACAAGAGCACTTCCTAATAACATTCTCATATTAGAATAATCAAAAGCAGGTAATTTAAAAGGTGGCAAATTAGACGGCAGCGTTCCTACAGTATCAATTTGAATAGAATATTTGCTTAACCAAATTGCAAATAAACTTCCAAAAATCATAGCTATAAGCATGTAGAGTTTTGATATTATTTTTATTTTTCGAATAATTAATGCAGTAACTAACGTAACGATTGCTACACTAAATGCATACCAATTCGTTTCTGAAATATGAAAAACTATATAGTCAATAATATTATAAAAAGAGCTTCCTTGGGGCACATCAACACCAAAAATATGTTTCAATTGTTTAAAAGCTATAAGCACACCTGCGCCAGCCGAAAACCCAATAATAACTGTATTAGAAACAAAACTTGCCAATTTTCCCATTTTAGCAAAACCCATAAATAATTTTATTACTCCAGCCATAAACGACAATAGAATTGCTAAGGAAACAAAGGCTTCAATATCAGTACCTGGGTGAACATATTTGCTGATATTAGCATATAAAACAATTGAACTTGTGGTGGTAGGTCCAGATACTAAATGATATGACGACCCGAATATTGCTGCAATAATTGGAGTAAGCATTGCCGTATAAAACCCATAAATTGGTGGTAAACCTGCAATCATTGCAAAAGCAACAGCCTGCGGAATAACAATAACGGTTCCTGTAATACCTGCAATTAAATCATCTTTCCATGATTTTTTTGCTAATGGTAACCAATTTAAAAAAGGAAATATTTTATTCATTGATTATATTTTATTATTCATACGGCGACTTTAAGTCGACGTTAAATTTTAGTTTCGTAGTGAGGGTTTCACTCTAAGTGAAACCCTCACTTTTACTTTACTTACTTTTGTCTTATTTTTTATTTAATCCTAAATCCGCTACTACCAATCGTAATTCTGTATAAGTAAACTTATTATCTAATTTATTTTTCAACTCTGTCAGGCCATCAAATTTTATTTTTTGAATTATTTTCTTTAGTTTTTTATATTTATTAACAGGCATTATATCTGTTATTTTTATTTCTCCTGTTGGAATAAAGTAAACTAAATGACTCGCTATGGTTGACGCTACAAAACCTCTTTCTTCTGCTATTTCTTCAATTGATTTCCCGCTTTTAAATAAATTTAAAGAATAATGCTTGGTAGAAACCTCTTTCGGTTTTGTGTCTTTATTTACAGGTTTATCAATATAAACAACTTCTTTTTTGGTAGTTTCATTTTCCGAAACATATTTATTGATAATTGATAGTATATTTTCGCCATGTTTTTCTACTCTAATTTTCCCCATACCATTAATGGCTTTTAACTCTTTTGGTGTTACAGGAAAATATGCGCAGAGTTCAAACAATGTTATTTGTGTGAAAATTTGAAATGGCGGGCAATCAGCCTCTTCAGATAATTCTTTTCGTAAAGTCCGTAATTGTTCAAATAAAATAGGATGATCTGTAGTAGAAACTTCTTCTCTTTTTTTGCCTTTCTTTTTTGCCGATGTTATTTCGGGTTCAGTCTTTTCTAATATTGCTTTTGCTCGTAATTCTAAATATTTTGACGTTGAAAAACCCTTAGACAAACCCCAAAGACAGGTTAATTTGATAGTTAATAATTCTTCAAAATTATCTAATTGCTTGGTAAAATCATTTCTAATTGCATTATTATCAGTTGAAAACGTAATATCGTCAAACGGTTTTTTGATATGCTCTAAAGTATGTTCAATAAAATAATGAATTCCTTTTTGAATGCGTTCTTGCACCGTTTTATTATCTTCTGGATTTGTAACACTTTCACTCAGACCAATAAGCTGATTTTTAAACGAAGTAGCAACTTGCATTAATTTCACAATACCGCTATCCTTAATTGTGTTTAAAGGTTCTAAAATATTACCTCTAAAACTGGTTTTGTTTTCGTAATAAATTTTAATCAATCGCTGTATCGGGTATAAAAATTGTTGATAATTAAACAGATCTTCTATTAAATTTAATTGATACACTTTTTGCGAATTGCTTAAATCTTTTTTAGTTGGCAAATTATCTTCTACTTCGTTTGTAAATACTACAACTCTATTATCATTAATTATGGCATTGCTTGTTATTTTTGTTTTAAGAACAATGCCTTCCAAAGTTTTACAACGACTTAATGCCACATAAGTTTGACCATGTGCAAACGATGCCTCAGCATCTATAATAGCTTTTTCAAACGTTAAACCTTGACTTTTATGAATGGTAATTGCCCAAGCCAATCGCAATGGAATTTGCTCGAAAGAACCAGAAATTTCTTCATTAATTTCTTTGGTTTCTTCGTTTATGGAATAACTTACGTTTTCCCAAACCTCAGTAGTTGTTTCAATTATTGCATCATCATCTTTACATTTTACCCAAACTTTATCTTTTTCTAATAGCGTTATTGTTCCGATTTTCCCATTATAATATCGCTTTTCAAAACTACCATCGTTTTTAATAAACATAACTTGTGCTCCAACTTTTAGTGCTATTTATCTTTTGTTGGATATGCGTGTTCGTTAAATTTACCTTT
>CAZUFO010000114.1:0-6081 GCA_964619615.1 uncultured Lutibacter sp.
ATTTATATGAAATAGTACCAGATGCAGGTATCATAATTTCAAAAATTAAAAATTTAGAAGATGATATTGCCTTATCGCTATCTGCTTTAGGTATCCGTATTATTGCTCCTATTCCTGGTAAAGGAACTATTGGAATTGAAGTGCCAAACAAAAACGCCACCATGGTTTCAATGAAATCTATGATCGCTTCCAAAAAGTTTCAAGCTGCTCAAATGGAATTGCCAATTGCATTGGGTAAAACAATTTCAAATGAAAGTTTTATTGTCGATTTAGCCAAAATGCCACACTTATTAATGGCGGGAGCAACGGGTCAAGGAAAGTCGGTTGGTTTAAATGTGGTGCTAACTTCGCTATTGTATAAAAAACATCCTGCAGAAGTAAAGTTTGTATTGGTGGATCCTAAAAAAGTGGAATTAACTTTATTCAACAAAATTGAACGCCATTATTTAGCCAAATTACCAGATTCAGAAGAAGCAATTATTACTGATACCACAAAAGTAGTAAACACCTTAAATTCGCTTTGTATTGAAATGGATAATCGTTATGATCTCCTAAAATTAGCGATGGTCAGAAATATTAAAGAATATAACACCAAGTTTAAAGCACGTAAACTAAATCCAGAAAACGGACATAAATTCTTACCATATATTATTTTAGTAATTGATGAATTTGCTGATTTAATTATGACCGCTGGCAAAGAAGTAGAAACACCTATTGCACGTTTGGCTCAATTAGCACGTGCAATTGGTATTCATTTAATAGTTGCTACACAAAGACCTTCTGTAAACGTTATTACAGGAATTATTAAAGCAAATTTCCCTGCAAGAATTGCTTTTAGAGTAACATCAAAAATCGATTCCAGAACTATTTTAGATAGTTCAGGCGCAGATCAATTGATTGGAAAAGGTGATTTATTATATTCTAACGGAAATGAGTTAGTTCGTATTCAGTGTGCTTTTGTTGACACACCAGAAATTGAAAAAATAACTGATTTTATTGGTTCGCAAAGAGCGTACCCAGACGCCTATTTACTACCCGAATATGTTGGTGAAGAAAGTGGCATAAGTCTTGATAATGATATAAACGATAGAGATACGCTCTTTAGAGATGCAGCGCTGGTAATTATTATTGCGCAACAAGGTTCCGCTTCACTTTTACAACGTAAATTAAAGTTAGGTTATAACAGAGCTGGAAGAATTATTGACCAACTTGAAGCTGCGGGAATTGTTGGCCATTTTGAAGGAAGTAAAGCGCGACAAGTATTAGTGCCAGATGAAATGGCATTGAACCAATTATTAGAAAATGAAAAAAATAATTAATTAAAATGAAAAAAATAACGTTCCTTTTACTTGTGTTTATTGGACTTGTAGGTTTTAGTCAAGAAGCAAAATTATTATTGAAAGAAGTTGCAGAAACTACAAGGTCATATAATAATATTTATATCGAGTTTACAAATAAATTAGACAATACTGCTGCTAACCTTCACCAAGAAACCAGCGGAAATGTAACTTTACAAGGCGAATTATATCGTTTTAATTATATGGGTGTTGAAGTTTTATTTGATGGAATGTTAAGTTATACCATAATTCACGAAGATGAAGAAGTGATTATTTCTAAACCCAAATCAAATGACGATAATGAAATTATTACACCATCAAACTTTTTAACTTTTTATGAAAATGGATTCTCCTATGAAATGGATATCACACAAAATATAAGAGGCAAAAAAATTCAATATGTAAAATTAATTCCGATGGATAGTGAATCAGAATTAAAATATATTCTTGTTGGGGTTGATACTAAAACAAAAAACATCTATAAGGTTATTCAAACCGGAATTGATGATACCGTTACTACAATTACTGTTTCTAAAATGGAAACCAATCAATCTATTTCAGAACAATTTTTTATCTTTGACAAAATAAAATTTGAAAGTGATGGTTATTACATTTCCAAACCAAAATAATTTTCATTGAAAAAACTTGATATTTATATCATTAAGAGCTTTTTAAAGCCCTTTTTTGCTACGTTTTTCGTTATCCTCTTCGTACTTGTAATGCAAGCGATTTGGGTTGGATTTGATAAAATTTCTGGTAAAGGAGTTGGGCTTGGTTTTATTTTAAAATTTATTGGCTACTTATCACTTACAGTAGTTCCTATGGCAATGCCAATTGGAATTTTACTCTCTTCAATTATGTCCTTGGGTAATTTTGCGGAAAATTATGAATTTGCAGCAGTAAAATCGGCTGGTATTTCGCTAAGACGTTTTATAATGCCTGTTATGTTTGTTACAATTATTTTAAGTGGAATTAATTTTATTTTCTTAAATAACATTTACCCTCATGCAATGCATAAGCAAAAGAACATGTATAATAACATGAAAAATAAGCAACCTGCATTAGCATTAGCTCCCGGAACATTTAATACAGAAATCCCTGGGTATGTTATTAAATTTGATGAAAAATATGGTGAGGAGCAAAATTTACTTCGGAATGTTAAAATTTTTGACCTCAGTAAAAAAGTAGGGAAAACAACCATTATTACTGCAAAATATGGCGAAATAAAAACAGAAGAAGGAAGCAAGTACTTGACTTTTATTTTAAGAGACGGTAACTATTACGAAGAACATACTACTAGAAGAGATAAAAAAGACAAAAGAATTAAAATGCCTGCTTCTAAAGCGGAATTTGACACCTACAAAATAAATATAGATATTTCTTCATTTAGCAATGAAGACTTAGACAAATCAGACATAAAAAAACACCACCAAATGCTTAGCATAAAGCAACTTATGTTTGAATCTGACTCTACCAAAACTTTGTTCAACAAGTATTTGAATAACAGAGCCTCCAACTTTTTTATTCAAGCAAGAGGCGCATCATTAAAACCATTCAATGACTCTATAAACCGAACAAAATTCAATGATACCATTTTGAGTAATTTTGAATTAAAAAATAAAGTTGTAATACTTACAAATGCTTTACAGGGTGTTAAAAACAATATTAAAAATTTTGATAATGAAACTCGAAGATTTAAAACAAAAAGAAAAATATTAAACCTTTATGATCATGAATTTCACAATAGAATTGCGTTTTCATTTGCTTGTTTGGTATTGTTTTTTATCGGAGCGCCATTAGGCTCAATTATTAGAAAAGGAGGTTTTGGTTTGCCAATGGTTATGGCAATTGTTATTTTTGTCATCTATTTCTTTATTTCTTCTTTTGGAAGGAATTTAGCAGAAGAAAGTGCTATTTCTGCAGCATTAGGAGGCTGGCTTTCAACAATAGTATTGTTACCATTTGGGATATTACTAACTATGAGAGCAGCAAAAGATAAAGGAATATTTAATATTGATGCTGCGGTTGAACCGATAAAAAAATTATTTAAAAAAATCAGTTTTAAAAAGAAATGATGAAGGATACAGTTTTGAGTAAAGCAACACAATTGAACACTATTGAAGAAGCTATTGCAGCTATAAAAAACGGTAAAGTTGTTATTGTTGTTGATGATGAAAACAGAGAAAATGAAGGAGATTTTATTGCTGCTGCAGAAAAAGCAACTCCAGAGATGATTAATTTTATGGCAACCCATGGCAGAGGGCTAATTTGTGCTCCTTTAACTGAAGATAGATGTAACGAATTAGATCTTGAAATGATGGTGCAAAACAATACCGTAATGCATCACACGCAGTTTACAGTATCGGTAGATTTAATTGGTCATGGTTGTACCACAGGAATATCTGTACATGATAGAGCAAAAACTATAAAGTCGCTAGTAAATAAAAACACCAAAGGGTTTGATTTAGGGCGCCCTGGTCATATTTTTCCGCTAAGAGCAAGAAACGGCGGTGTATTGAGAAGAACTGGACATACAGAAGCCGCTGTTGATTTAGCACGTTTGGCTGGGTTTGATCCTGCAGGAATATTGGTTGAAATACTGAATGAAGATGGCACTATGGCTAGATTACCACAACTAATAAAAGTTGCTAAACAGTTTGATTTAAAATTAATTTCGATTGAAGATTTAGTAGCGTATAGAATGCAGCATGACTCTTTAATTGAAAAAATAGAAGATTTTGAAACTTCAACTCGATTTGGTGATTTTAGATTGCGTGCTTACAGACAGACCAACAATAATCAAGTTCACATCGCATTAACAAAGGGCACATGGAAACCAAATGATGAAGTTATTGTTAAAGTAAATTCAACATTAATAAATAATGCTTTGGGGGTTTTAACTCAAAATTCTGATGAAAAATTTCAACGAATTTTTGACATCATCAACAAAGAAAAAGCGGGTGTTGTAGTATTTATCAATCAAGATAACCAACCTGAAAATTTCTTAAAACACTTGTCTAAATTAAAAACAGAAGATCATTCTAAACCAAAAACAATGGATAAGAAAGACTACGGTATTGGCGCACAAATATTACATGATATTGGAGTATCAAGATTAAGAGTTTTATCCAACGCAAAAAACACTACTAAAAGAGTCGGAATGACAGGTTATGGTCTTGAAGTAACTGAATATATTCACTATTAAAATATGTTAAAAAAAACAATATTCATTATTGGATTACTAATAGTTATTAATTCTTGTAAGAAGGATGGAAATGCAAATACAACACAAGATGGTTTTGTGATTTCTCTTTCTATTAAAGGTGTAAATAATAAAAAAGCATATTTACATAAGTTTAATTCTTACAGTTCAAGTATAATTGATTCAGCAATCATTACAAATAACAATGCACAATTTAAAGGAAATGTTGATTTTCCAGAACGCTATTTAATTACAATTAATACTGTTTTTGGTGGAAAGTTAATCATAATTGAAAACGATAGTATTCAAATAAATGCCATAAAAAACAATTTAGCCGATAGTGTTATTTTAGGTTCTGATTTGAATGATGAATTAAATGATTTTCAAAAAGAAATTAATAAAATATATAACAAAATTGATGTGTTGTTTCCAGAAATGCAACGTGCTAGACTGGCAAACGATGTAGTTAAACTGAGTGAGGTGTCAAAAAAAATGCAGGCTATTGAGCAAGAAAGTATTGAGTACAGCTTCGATTATGCTACTAATAATAATGACTCATTTGTTGCTGCGATGGTTTTAAATGACTTATCAAAAAGAGATTCGATAGCTATTAAAAGGATTGTAAAAACTTTTAATAAGTTGAACCTAAAAGTAAAAGAAAGTCCAGATTCGAAGGAATTAAGTGATTTTATACAAAGTAAGTAACTATTCAGCCTAATTATATTTTGCATTTAACTTGTAACCAGTGTTTTATTTTTTTACCGCAAGGAACGCAACGTTTCTTTGCAAAGGACGCTATGACTAATTTGTTGTTTTTTAGTGCTTTGCGAACTTAGCGTATTTCTTAGCGATCCTTGCGGTTAAATCATAAGGCTGATAATCATTCTATTACGATATTATTAATGGCTGAATAGTTACCAAAGTAATTATAAATAACTTAAGTCACTATTTGGTGATACTTCTTTTGGTGATCTATCTTTAGTAAATAGTCTGGCTTTTAATTCACCTTTCAACAAAATCGAGTTTCCGTTTACCTCTAACCAACTTCCTTCTCGCAATCCTAGAACTGGAATATCATTAAATTTATGAAACTCTTTAATACGTGTTTCTCGTGTTTCACCCATATGCGTTGAGTTTTGATCAGGATCTAAATAATGTGGATTTAGATTAAAATTAATTAGATTTAAGGTGTCAAAACTAGGCGGATATACAATTGGCATATCGTTGGTGGTTTTCATAGAAACACCCGCTATATTGCTTCCTGCACTTGTGCCGAAATAAGGCGTTCCATTTTCAACAACATTTTTAATTGCTGCAATTAAATTATGTTCATATAATTTAGAAACCAACTCAAATGTGTTTCCTCCACCTATAAATATTGCTTGTGCATTATTTACCGCATCTGTTGGGTTATCAAATTCATGAATTCCTTTAACTGTAATGTTTATTTTAGAAAATGCCGTTTTCGCAACCGTAGTATAATCATCATAATTAACACCTCCTGGCCTTGCGTATGGTACAAAAAGCAATTCATTTACATCA
>CAZUFO010000115.1:0-6037 GCA_964619615.1 uncultured Lutibacter sp.
TTGAAATTAGAGATATGTTTATTGGGTTTCAACAGTATTTATATAAAACAGCATAGCTGTACAAAGCGATAATGAAAAGTTTGGAAAGGATTAATTTAGAAATAGAAATAGTTTAATAAGTAATTAAGTCAATATTAGTGCTTTTAACAAAGTTAGAGGCAAACCCAAAGTGAAGTGTTTTAAACATCCAACGCTTTATACAAGTAACTGTTATGTTGATAGATAAATATTAATTCGTGGAAGTTAGTTTTAAATAAAAACTATTAATTTATGGGAGCGCAAAAATGCTTAGAATGTGATGACTCGTTTAAAGGACGTATAGACAAAAAGTTCTGTTCAGATTATTGTAGGAATTCATTCAATAATAAAGTGAATAAAGAAAGTAAAAATATGATTCGGAATGTGAATTATAGATTGCGAAGAAATTATAAAACTTTATGTGAATTAAATAAAACTGGAAAAACGAAAGTAACTCGTGTAAAACTGATTAGTAGCAATTTTGATTTTAATGTATTCACATCAATCTACACAACAAAAACGGGAAACACCTATTATTATGTTTACGACCAAGGCTATTTAGCACTCGAAAATGATTATTACCTTTTAATTAGAAGAGACTGATTTACCAAGTACTTCCTTTATGGTTTAGTGCTGCTTTTAGGATATCTTTTTGACTAATTTGACCAACTAATTTTCCGTCTTTAACAATCGGGAATCGTCTTCTTTTCGAATTTAAAAATTTGTTTGCCGCATCAAAAATACTTAAGTTACCATCTATAGTTTCTACATTTTTAACCATATGGTCTTCAACTTTTGTCTCAGACATTGGCATATTAAAATAGCGACTTTCAGAAATTTGTTTAATGCAATCTCCTTCAGAAATAACACCGACTAATTCACCAGCATCATTTACAACTGGGCCACCAGAAATGCGATTCTTAATCAGTTTATCCATCACATGTAAAACCGATTGATCTGGTTTAAATGTAATGAGTTTTTTGGTCATAAAATCAGAAACTAAAATTGCTTGTCCAACAGGTTTTTCAGACTGTTTACGAGAGGCTCTAAAACTCTTAATACCCATAAAATAACTTTTAGATGAATGTTAAATATAACAAATAAAAATAAAAAGACAAGCCTTAATTGCGAATTTCTGATTTAGAACCGATAAAAAAACTAGTTAATTTGAGTAACTCGTAATGTATTAACCATTCCTTTTTCTTTTACAGGCATAGATGTTAGGTTAATAACATAGTCGTCTTTATCAAGAAAACCTTGCTCGCGAGCAATTTTGTTTATCTCTCTTACTGTTGTGTCTGTATTTACCAAATTGTTATAATAAAACGCTTTAACTCCCCAAAGTAAATTCAGCATTGTTAAAATTCTTTTGTTTGAAGTAAAGGCTAAAATATAGGCATTACTAGGTCTCCATGCAGAAATTTGAAATGCAGTATAACCTGAGTTTGTTAAAGTAGAAATGGCTTTAGCATTAATATCATTTGCCATTAACGCTGCATGATGACAAATTGCTTTTGAAATATAACGGTTTGTTTTTATAAAAGGAGCGTCAAGAGGGACTTTGATTAAAGGCGAATTTTCAACACTTCGTATAATTTTAGTCATTTGTTCAATTACATTTGTTGGGTTCACACCAACAGATGTTTCACCAGATAGCATTACCGCATCTGCACCATCCATAATTGAATTTGCTACGTCATTTACTTCAGCTCTTGTCGGAACCAAACTTTCAATCATAGATTCCATCATTTGAGTTGCAATAATAACAGGAATTCTAGCCTGTTTTGCTCTTAGGACTAAACTTTTTTGAATTAAGGGAACTTCATTCATTGGAATTTCAACTCCTAAATCTCCACGAGCAACCATTAAAGCATCACAATAAGGAATCAATTCATCAATATTTTTAACAGCTTCAGGTTTTTCAATTTTAGCAATCACCGGAATCCTGTAATCAGAATGTTCTTTAATTAAATCATGTAGCATTTTAAGATCATTGCCTGTTCTTACAAAAGATAAGGCAATCCAATCGACTTCTAAACCAATCGCAAAAATGGCATCATCAATATCTTTTTGAGTTAAAGCAGGTTGAGAAATGTTTGTGTTTGGTAAATTAACTCCTTTTTTAGATTTTAATTCACCGCCTCTAATTACTTTTGAAGTAACCGTCTTTTTTTTATCTGTTGAAATTACTTCAAACAATAATTTACCATCATCAACCAAAATATGCTCGCCCACTTTAACATCTTGTGGAAATTGTTGGTAAGTCATAAAAGCTTTTTTGCTATTTCCAACACATTTTTCTGTTGTAAAAGTAAAAATATCGTCTTTTTTCAGAAAAGCTTCTTCCATTACACCAACACGTAATTTTGGCCCTTGTAAATCTGCTAAAATAGTTGTGTTGTGACCTGTTTCTTTGTTTAACGCTCTAATTATGGTTACTGTTTCTTTAACGTTTTTATAATCTGCATGAGAAAAATTAATTCTAAACACATTTACGCCTGCAAGAATCATTTTTTTCATGGTTTTTTTATCTGCACACGCAGGACCTAAAGTGGCAACTATTTTTGTTTTCTTTAATTGTGACATATATTAAAATATTAAAAAGTCCTTCGATTTTAAGTTAGAAGGACAAATTTTGTAAGATGTTATTACTTGGTTTATATTGTTAATCTTTGCAATGGTTGAACTTAATTCGGCATCAGAAATATCGCCATCTATTTTTAAAAAATAATCGACCTTTCTTTTTTCAGGAATTAAGTATGAAATATTGCTGAAAGTTGTGTCGTTTGAAAATAAGGTTGGATTTCTTTTACTAGTGTTATCTTCACCAATAAATTTATTTGAAATCAGGTGGTTTGTTAATTGATTTCTATCATCAATAAATTCAAAAATAGAAAACGAAGCAGCACCATTTTTAAAATCAAGATTGTGCTTGTATCTTTTATAATTAGTATGCAATTGAGTGTTTAAAAGAAAAGCCAATCTGTAATCTTCTTCAGAAGTATGAATTCCAATCAAAGAGTAATCATCGGCTAATTCTAGTGAGTGTATTTGCATAAAGTATATCTACTACGATTTGCAAAATTAAGAAATCTTTAATGAAAGAATAGTAAGAAATGTGTAAAAACGAGCGGTGTTTCTAGTGTATCATCTATTTTTTTGATATTTCATTCTGAAATACATAATAGGCTCTTTTTGCAGCGATTTCTTCTGCTTTTTTCTTTGAAGTTGCTCTGCCTTTAGCCACAATCTTATTTTCTAAAAACAGCTTTACACTAAAATGACGTACAATATCATTACCGGTATCATCATAAATATCAAATAAGAACTCTTTCTTTTCTTTTTGACACCATTCAATAAACAAACTCTTATAACTTGCTACTTTACCTTCTAACTTTTGTATATCAACATGAGGTTTAATCACTCTTTTGTATATAAATTTTTTGCAATATGAATATCCTTTATCCAGGTATATAGCGCCAACTAATGCTTCAAAAACATTTCCATTAATGTTTTCTCCAAATTTCGATTTAGAAACATTACTAGTTACGTAATCAATTAGTTTTAATTCACGACCTAATTCGTTCAAATGTTCTCTGCTCACTATTTTAGATCGCATCTGCGTTAAATAGCCTTCATTTCCAGAAGGGACTTTTTTAAATAAATAAGAGGCAATTACAGCGCCTAACATAGCATCGCCAAGAAACTCAAGGCGTTCGTAGTTTTGAGGGTTTCCCTTTTTATCTACATTTTTAATAGATCTATGAACAAAGGCTTTTTTGTAAAATAAAAGATCGCTTGGAGTAAAACCAAGTATTAATTTTAATTCACGATAAAATAACTTGTCTTTTTTAGAGCGAGTGGATAAGATTTTTCGAATAAATGTCATTCAAAATAATTAATCTAGTTTTTTGAAAAGCACACAACCGTTATGTCCTCCAAAACCAAAGGTGTTACTCATTACAATTTTTACATTGCGTTTTTGAGGTTTGTTTAGCGTAAGGTTAAGTTTGTTGTCAATAGCATCATCATTTGTAGTGTGGTTAATTGTTGGTGGGATGATTCCATTTTTTATTGATAATATAGACGCTATTGCTTCTACGGCTCCGGCAGCACCTAATAAGTGGCCAGTCATAGATTTTGTTGAGTTGATATTTAATGTATAGGCATGTTCTCCAAAAACAGAAAGAATGGCTTTCGTTTCTGCAATGTCGCCTAATGGTGTTGAAGTACCGTGTACATTTATAGCGTCAACATCTTCGGGCTTTAATCCTGCATCCTTTAAGCAGTTTAACATTACGTTTTTCGCGCCCAAACCATCAGGATGTGGTGCCGTTATATGATGTGCGTCTGCTGACATGCCACCGCCGCCAACTTCTGCATAAATTTTTGCGCCTCGTGCTTTAGCATGCTCATATTCTTCTAATATCAGCGCTCCTGCACCTTCGCCTAATACAAAACCATCACGCGTTTGGTCAAACGGTCTTGATGCTGTTTTTGGACTTTCATTTCTTGTAGATAGTGCGTGCATTGCGTTAAACCCTCCAATACCTGCCATAGTTACTGCAGCCTCAGAGCCTCCAGTAACAAACATGTCTGCTTGCCCTAATCTAATATAATTAAAGGCATCAATTATTGAATTTGTGGATGAAGCACAAGCCGAAACAGTTGTAAAGTTTGGGCCTCTAAATCCGTATTTGATTGAAATATAACCTGGGGCTATATCAGCAATCATTTTTGGAATGAAAAAAGGGTTGAATCGAGGAGTTCCATCACCAGCAGCGAAATTTAGCACTTCGTTTTGAAATGTTTCTAATCCACCAATTCCTGCACCCCAAATTACACCAACTCTATCATGATTAATTTTTTCTAAATCGATATTAGCATCTAAAATAGCTTCATCAGCTGCAACCATAGCATACTGAGTGAACCTATCCATTTTTCGAGCCTCTTTTCGATTAATGAAATCTGTCACATTGAAGTTTTTTACTTCACAGGCGAATTGTGTTTTAAATTTTTCGGCATCAAAATAAGTAATAGGCGCAGCTCCGCTAACACCATTAATTAACCCGTTCCAATATTCTTCAATATTGTTACCTATAGGTGTTAATGCCCCAAGACCAGTTACAACAACTCGTTTTAATTCCATAATGCGAGAGATTTTTTGTTTCTAAAAACAACTACGAGTTCAAGAAATTGAACTCGTAGTCTTTATTTTTAGATTACTTTTTTGCTTCTTCAATATAGCTAACTGCTTGACCAACAGTTCCGATGTTTTCTGCTTGATCATCCGGAATTTGTATATCAAATTCTTTTTCGAATTCCATGATTAACTCAACAGTGTCAAGTGAATCTGCTCCTAAATCGTTTGTGAAGCTTGCTTCAACGGTTACTTCATTTTCGTCAACTCCAAGTTTATCAACGATGATAGCTTTTACTCTTGATGAAATGTCTGACATAATTTTCTAATTTTAAAATTTAAATTCTGGGCAAAAATAAACAACTTATTTTGTTTAATGTAATTTACCTTGTAAAATGTGAAGACTAAAATAAAAAAAATAGTTCAATTTTCTATGGATTCTTCGCAAATGTTAATAATTATTCTTTTTTTTGTGCTATCTAAAAACTTCATCATTTAATGAAACGAATCGTAATTTTTGCCTCAGGATCAGGATCAAATGCTGAAAATATAAGCAATTATTTTTCTGAAAATGAGGATGTTGTAATTTCACAAATAATAACTAACAATAAGTATGCTAGAGTTTTAGAGCGTACTGAACGATTGAAAATAGAGAGCCTTATTTTTAATCGAGATGAATTTAATGATGAAACTAAATTACTTTCGTTTTTAAAAAATGAAGCCGATTTAATAGTCTTAGCTGGTTTTTTGTGGAAAATACCTACACATATCATTAAGGCTTTTCCTAATAAAATAATCAACATTCACCCTGCATTGCTTCCAAAATATGGAGGAAAAGGAATGTACGGAATGAATGTTCATAAAGCGGTTGTTGAAAAT
>CAZUFO010000116.1:0-5926 GCA_964619615.1 uncultured Lutibacter sp.
CCGAAGTTATCTCCGAATTGACTAAACATGTCGTCCAAATTCATTCCGCCGCCACCGAAACCACCACCAAAACCGCCAGCACCTCCGCCTCCGTTTTCAAAACCAGCATGACCATACTGATCGTAACGTGCTTTTTTATTATCGTCGCTTAAAACTTCATATGCTTCTGCCGCTTTTTTAAAGTTTTCTTCAGCAGCTTTATCATCCGGGTTTTTATCAGGATGAAATTTTATTGCTTTTTTACGGTATGCTTTTTTAATTTCAGCAGCACTCGCACCTTTATCAATTCCTAATGTTTCGTAAAAATCTTTTTTTGCCATTGTTTTATTTTGTCATTCCTTATTTTGATGGTTATCGTAAAGGAATTTTAATTTTATTTACACCAAGAATTCTTGCTTTCATTTCGACTACGCTCAATGATCAAACAGGAATAACTTTATTATAATTGTCCGATGACAACCTTTGGAAAACGAATAATCTTGTCTCCTAATTTGTATCCTTTTTCGACGATATCAATAATTTTACCTTTCATATCATCGGTCGGAGCAGGAATTTGTGTAATTGCTTCATGAATTTCAGCATCAAAAACATCCCCTGGTTTTACTTCAACAACACTTAATCCTTTCTGGGTAAGTGAAGTAAATAGTTTTGAGTTAATCAATTCCATTCCTTTCAACAACTCTTTATCTTTTACTTTTTTGATTTCAGTCAAGCCTCTTTCAAAATCATCTAAAATTGGCAATAAAACTGTCATTAATTCTTGATTGGCAGTTCTAAACAATTCTATTCTTTCTTTACTTGTTCGCTTTTTATAATTTTCGAATTCAGCAAATAAGCGTAAAAATTTATCTTTCTCTTGACCTAATTGCTCTTCAACAGTAACTTCTTGTACTATTTCCACTTCTTTTTCAACTTCTTTGGTCTCTTTATTTTCTTTTGTATCACTCATATTAATTCAACTATACTATTTTAAAAATATGTTTGCAAAAGTACTGCCAATTATGAAATAATGTCAACTTGTCACAAAAAAAATCTCAAACTGAAAATACAATTTGAGATTTATAATTTTACAGTAAGAATAACTTAGGCTACACGTTTAATTTTAGCACCAATAGCAGTCAATCTTTCAACAATATTTTGATACCCTCTATCTATTTGTTCTATATTATGAATGGTACTCGTTCCATTAGCCGATAATGCTGCAATTAACAATGAAATACCGGCTCTAATATCTGGCGAAACCATGGTTGTTGCTCTTAAACTAGATTGATGATTCATACCAATAATTGTTGCTCTGTGTGGATCACACAAAATAACTTTGGCGCCCATGTCTATCAATTTATCAACAAAAAATAAACGACTTTCAAACATTTTTTGGTGTATTAAAACACTCCCCTTTGCTTGAGTTGCAACCACTAAAACAATACTTAATAAATCTGGTGTAAATCCTGGCCAAGGTGCATCAGAAATTGTTAAAATAGAACCATCTATATAATTTTGAATCTCATATTCATCTTGTGATGGAATATAAATATCATCTCCTCTTTTTTCTAGTTTAATTCCAAGTTTTCTAAACACTCTAGGGATTTGCCCTAAATTATCCCAACTTACATTTTTAATGGTCAACTCAGATTGTGTCATCGCTGCCATACCAATCCAACTTCCAATCTCAATCATATCTGGCAAAATCCTATGTTCACAACCAGCCAAAGAATCAACTCCATCAATAATTAATAAATTAGACCCAACGCCTGTAATTTTTGCACCCATTGAATTCAGCATTTTACATAATTGTTGAATATATGGTTCGCATGCTGCATTATAAATCCGTGTTGTTCCTTTCGCTAAAACTGCAGCCATCACTATATTTGCCGTTCCGGTAACTGAAGCTTCATCAAGTAGCATATCTGCACCAATCAAACCATCGGTTTCTACACCATAAAAGCGCTCTTCTTTTTTATATCTGAATGTTGCTCCTAAACTAATAAAACCCTCAAAATGAGTATCTAATCTACGGCGACCTATTTTATCTCCACCTGGTCTTGGAATATATCCTCTACCAAAACGAGCCAATAACGGACCAACAATCATAATGGAGCCTCTTAATGAACTACCGTCTCGTTTAAAATTTTCAGATTCTAAATAGCTTAAGTTTATTTCGTCTGCCTGAAAAGAATAGCTGTGATCATCAATTTGCACAACTTTTACACCTAGTTCACCAAGAATAAAAATTAATTTATTTACATCAATAATATTAGGGATATTATTAATAACAACTTTTTCAGAAGTTAATAATACGGCGCATAATATTTGTAAAACTTCATTTTTTGCGCCTTGTGGATGTATTTCTCCTTGTAGTTTGTAACCGCCTTCAATTATAAATGATGCCATAAATTATCGTGTTTTTTTACGGTAGTTTTTTTGATTTTTTTGTTGTCCTTTATGTCGTGGATTACTTTGGGTTTTAGAGGGTCTTTTACGTAATAAACTAGAACTTTCTGCTAATTTTTCTCCGTTTTCTCTTAAATCGATTTCACCATTAGTCAAATCATTTAAATGGTTAAAAATAACGCGATCATCCACCGTATCTTTATTCCAATTCAAATAACATTTTTTCATATGGTTAGCTATCACATAAGTCAAACCTTCGCGTGCGTCACCTTCTTCCCATGATAATACAACGTCAATCATCGTTTGAATATTGTTACCATAAAATCTATATTTAGAAGCTGATTTTGGATATGGCATTGGTTCTGGCTTTGCAGCTAGTTCTTCTTTTGAAGGTTTTCCGTACGGCGATTCAGCATCCAATTTAAATTCGGACATAATAAATAATTGATCCCATAACTTATGCTTAAAATCAGGAACATCGCGTAAATGCGGCTGTAAATTCCCCATAACATTCACTATAGCTTTTGCCATTTTATTCCGTTCTTCAGCATCTTCAAGGCTCACACAATGCGCTACTAATTTTTGCAAATGTCTCCCATATTCAGGTATAATCAGTTTTGATCTTTCTGAATTGTATTGTAAATCAAACTCCATATTTTTTGTATTGTAATTTATTTATCTAAGTTGATAAATAGGTTTGCAAATTACGTTAAATACTATTGTTTTGCAATGGTAATTAATACTTAATCTTTTAGATTATATTTAACTATAAAATAAAACATCATAACAACTCCTGTTCGGTAGAAAAACAGAATTGTTAGCGAAGTTATAATTAGTTCTGCTGTCAGGTTGAGCCTGTCGAAACCCAATATAATTAGCTGCTTTATTAAAATATTTCGACAGGCTCATATGATAGACGCTTTACTTTTTAATGGGGTTATCCAATTACTTTCAATTTCGCAAATTGAAGTAATAGTTTTTTAGTGCCAAATTCAGCAAATTTAATTGCTGCTTTTTTGTTTGGACCAGCGCCTTCTAGACTTAGCACTTCTCCTTTTCCAAATCGTTGATGTTCAATAATATTACCTACCGTTATTGCATTGTCAAACAAATTTGCAGTACTACTTTTTTCAGAAGTTTTTACCACTCTTTTTAAATTCTTGGGGGCTGTAAAATTATGCGTTATTTTTTTTGATTTTTGATTAGGTTTCGGATACTTATTTCTAGCAATTGGTTTTTTAAAACGAATGGTACTCGGAGGCGTATCACTAAAAATATCATCCGGAATAAATTTATTTTGCTGAAAACGTGCTTTTGGTGTTAAATACTCTAAATACTGCTCGTCAATTTCTTCTAAAAACCTGCTTGGTTCGCAGTCAATTAATTTTCCCCAACGGTACCGACTTTCTGCATAACTCAAATAAGCCTCTTTTTCGGCACGCGTTAAAGCCACATAAAACAAACGTCGCTCTTCTTCTAATTCACTACGCGTATTCATGCTCATTGCCGATGGAAACAGTGTTTCTTCTAAACCAACTATATAAACTATTGGGAATTCCAATCCTTTAGAATTGTGAATTGTCATTAATGAAACTCTTGGTTTGTCGTCTTTTTTGTCTTTATCAAAATCTGTTGCCAAGGCAACATCTTCTAAGAAAAAAGCCAATGATGCATCTTCTTCCTTTTCTTTTTGAATGGTAATAAAATCTTTAATTCCATTCATTAATTCTTGAACATTTTCAACCTTACTCACTGCTTCTGGAGTGCCATCACTCTCCAAATCTTTAATAATTTTGGTGTTTTTAATCACTATTTCAGCAACTTCAAAAGCATCTTTTGTTTGCGCAGCAATTTGAAAACTCTGAATCATCATTGCAAAATTATTCAGTTTCATTCGAGTACCCGAATTCAGTTTTAAATCAATTTTGTCTAGATTCTGAACTATTTCAAAAATAGATTTCCCATAATGATTTGCCGCCACCACTAACTTATCAATAGTGGCTGCACCAATACCACGTGCAGGATAGTTAATTACACGTTTCAAGGCTTCTTCATCATTTGGGTTAATCAGCAAACGCAAATATCCCAAAATATCTTTTATCTCTTTCCGCTGATAAAAAGAAAGTCCGCCAAACATTCTGTACTCAACACCTTTTTTACGCAGTGCATCTTCAAGAGCTCTAGATTGTGCATTGGTACGATATAAAACAGCAAAACTATCGTTGGTTAATTGTTTATTGATGGCATTTTCGAATATAGAATTCGCTACAAAACGCCCTTCTTCTGCTTCCGAAAAAGTGCGCATTACTTTTATTTTTTGACCTGCTTCATTTTCAGTCCAAATTTCTTTATCTAACTTGGTTTTATTTTTATCAATCACACTATTTGCTGCTTCAACTATAGTACTTGATGAGCGGTAGTTTTGTTCTAACTTAAATATTTTAACTTCGTCATAGTCTCGTTGAAAATTTAATATATTTTGAATGTTCGCTCCACGGAATGCATAAATACTTTGTGAGTCATCACCAACTACACAAATATTCTGAAAACGATCTGCCAATGCTTTCACAATTAAATATTGAGAATGGTTGGTATCTTGGTATTCATCCACCAAAATATACCGGAAACGATCTTGGTATTTTGCTAACACTTCAGGAAAACGCGTCAATAACTCATTGGTTCTCAACAATAAATCATCAAAATCCATTGCCCCCGATTTAAAACAACGATCAACGTAGCGTTTGTAAATCTCACCCATTTTTGGGCGATTTGCCATTCGGTCTGCTTCCAACAAATCTGGATTGTTATAATACGCTTTTACAGTAATTAAACTATTTTTGAATTGAGAAATACGACTTAAAACTTGCTTTGGCTTGTAATGATCTTTCTCCAATTGCATTTCTTTAATGATCGCAGATAACAGCCGAACAGAATCTTGCGTATCGTAAATAGTAAAGTTTGAAGGAAACCCCAAATGATGCCCTTCTGAACGTAAAATTCTTGCAAAAACGGAGTGGAAAGTTCCCATCCATAAATTCTTTGCTTCACTAGAACCTACCACTTTGGCAATACGGTCTTTCATTTCACGAGCGGCCTTATTGGTAAAGGTTAACGACAAAATGTTAAACGCATCAACGCCTTGTTTCATTAAATTGGCAATTCGATAAGTCAACACACGCGTTTTACCAGAACCAGCACCTGCAATAATAATCATTGGGCCTTTGGTGTGCAAAACAGCTTCTTTTTGCGGTTCGTTAAGTGAATCTAAGTAATTGGACACTATTAATTTGTTTGTGATTTATGGTTTGTTGTTTTTAACGTTTCAAAAATACAATGTGGAGTTGTGACATACAATAAAAGTTATTGACAAAATTGTGGTGGTTGTTTATTTGTTGATGTGTTTAATTGTTTATTTTTGGTAAAATTGTTAAAACGAAAAATTGAATGGCAATATTTCAGAAATCCGTACTAAAAAAACATTTGAATAATCTCGACAAAGAGAAAGTAGAAAAAGCATATCTGAAATTTAGAGAAA
>CAZUFO010000117.1:0-5596 GCA_964619615.1 uncultured Lutibacter sp.
ACTGAGCCTATACATCTAAATATCATTGCTTTTTTTTACATGTTATTTGGGTCATATAAAAAAAAGATTAAATATGACCTTATTATTAGGCAGCAGCATGCCTATTCCATTTTAAAAACGGCAGAACTTGCAAGAAAGAACAATATTAAAACAATAACCTTAATTGAATTTGGTGTTGCTTCAGGAGCAGGATTATTAAATATTATAGAGATTTCTAATAAAATTTCTAAAGCTACGGGTGTTAATTTTAAAATATATGGTTTTGATACAGGTAAAGGTATGCCAAAACCAGAATCTTATAAAGACCATCCAGAGTATTATTTAGAAGGAGATTTTCCAATGAATTTTGAAGTTTTAAAACAAAACCTTCCAAGTAATGTTGAATTAATTATTGGAAATGTAAATGAAACTTTAAAGTTGTTTGAACAAAATATATCAGAAAAGGAGCCCATTGGTTTTATATCTTTTGATTTAGATTATTATACTTCTACCAAATCTGCATTTGAAATATTAAAACTCAAACCAGCGTTTTTTTTGCCTAGAACTCTTTTATATTTTGATGATATTTCAGAACCTAACCATAATGAATATTGTGGTGAATTGTTGGCCATAAATGAATTTAATGCAGAAAATGAGACTAGAAAAATTGAACATCATAAATTTTTAGAAAATGAAAGGGTATTTCGCAGACCAAAATGGATTAAACAGATTTATTATTTTCATGTGTTAGATCACACTTTAAGAAATAATCTTTCGACTAAAAAAGTAAAAAAATCAATGAAAAATCCATATATTTATTATGATGCGAATCATGAAAATTTTACAGTTTAAAATTTTAAGGGTAATGTTTATAACTCAATTTACTAAATGCTTTTTTGTATTGTTAAGTTTAAGTTAATAATTTTACGGCTATCTTTTTAATTATTAATTTAGCGGTTCTATAGGTAAAATTCTTTCAAACACAAAGACCAAAGTAAGTTAAATATTAAAAAACTAAAATAATTAGTATATTTGTTGACTTGAATATAAATCTAAAAATAAAAAACATGAGCATTAAAAATTTAAAAATAACACTACTATCTTTAGTAACCATAGCAGTTTTTTCTAGTTGCGGAACTTCTGTTAAAGTTGCGGATCAATGGAAAAACAACGATTTTGCCTCTCTTAAAAACGAAAAAGTTTTGGTAATCCATAAAACACCTAACGAAGTTAATAAAAAACGTTTCGAATTAGATTTAGCAACTGCGCTTAGAGCAAAAGGAATAGACGCTACAGAAGCATATATTGCTTTTCCTGGGCTAAAGTATAAAGAAAAAATTACGGAAGAAGAAACCCAAGTTATTGTTGATAAAATTAGAAACGCAGGTTTTAATGGTGTCATTTTAACAACATTAAAAGATAAAGATCAACAAATAGAAACAACATCAAGTGGTGGTTACTATTCAGGTGGTGGCTATTACCCATCTTACTATGGTGGTCATTATGGTGGATTCGGGCGTTATTATGGCGGCGTTTATGGTCACGGATATGGTGGTTCATATATTCCACCTTCATCAACTACTAAAGTGGTAGATATTTATTTGTTAGAAACAGTTTCGTATAACCTTTCTTTAGAAGATGGTAAACAATTAGTGGGTGTGGTTTCAGTTAAAGTAAAAGACCCACAATCTTATACGGGTGTTGCTGATAAATTTATTAAAATAATAACGGATCAATTCGAAGACTAAAACGGAGTACTTGATATTATTATAGAAAGCACAAACGAATTGTTTGTGCTTTCTTATGAAACTATTATTGCGTTCAAAAATCTCCTATCAATTAAACAATTGTATATTTGTTAGATAAATTTTGTAAAAAAAATCATAAAATGAAAATAATTAAAAAAGGCTTAATCGTTTTAATTACGAGCATGTTATTTATAAGTTGTGCTTCTGTTGTTGAGGTTTTTGATGAATGGGAAGTAGATAAACTCCAAACATTAAAAAATCAAAAAATTATTGTATTGAGTAAATCAAACGATAAAGTAGCACGTGAACGTTTTGAAAAAGATTTAGCAGATCGCTTAAGAAGTTCAGGTGTAAATGCCGTTGAAGGTTTTGTTGCTTTTCCAGAGTTAGAACAAAAGAAAAGAACACCAGCAGAAATTGAAATAGAAGTAAAAAAAGTTATTGAAGCTGGTTTTACAGGAGTTATTGTTAGTGGAGTAAAAAATAAAAAAACACTTTCAGAATCTTCTACAGTTGGCGGTTACGATAGAGATGTAACTACGGGACACAGCGGTCCAATGTTTGACTATTTTAGTAATTATGGATTTGGATCTTTTTATGGTGACTCCTATAATTCTGATTTAGGAAGTGTTTATATGGAAGCTGAAACAACTACAAATTCTTACGATGTTTACATTATTGAAGCAGTTACCTATAATTTAACGTTGCCAAAAGGTGAACAATTAGTAGCGGTGCTATCTGTTAAAGTAACAGACCCTACTTCTTATGCCGAGGTGGCAGATAAGTTTACAAAAATGATTGCGAAGCAATTTAATAAGTAATCATATTCTTAAAATATTTAATACCCTCTTATGTTTTTAAGAGGGTGTTTTTTTATAAGATATTTCGAAAAATAAATGTTAATTAATAATGAAATTAAACTATTTGAAATTCACTTAGTCTAAGTGGCGGATAATTCAATCATTTAATTGTTTACAATAGAGAAGCCGCATGAGCAAATCAATTAAAACTAACATTCTTTTATTTTTAGTAATTCTAATTTCTGTTAAAAGTATTGGGCAAAATATTACTGGAAAAATTGTTGATCAAGAGAATAACCCATTAGAATTTGTGGCTGTAGCATTATTAAATCCAAGTGATTCTATATTAATTAGCTATGCAAGTACTAATAAGTTAGGAGCATTTAAACTTACCAAAATTAATGAAGGGAAACTGCTTTTTCAAGTACATCTTATAGGTTTTAAGACCTATCAAAAAATAATAGATTTTAAAAATGAACCCATTGACCTTGGAGTTTTAAAGCTGGAATTTGAAAATGAATTAGATGAAGTTATTGTAAATGCAATAATTCCAATAACTATTAAAACGGATACGGTTGCCTATAATACCAAAGCATTTAAAATAAGAGTAGATGATTCTGTAGAAGATTTGTTGAAGAAATTACCAGGAGTTGAAGTAGATGCAAATGGAAAAATTACCGCTCAAGGTGAAGATGTTACTAAAATATATGTAGATGGAAAAGAATTTTTTAGTGGCGACCCACTTATTGCTACAAAAAACTTATCGGCAGATGCCATTAAAAGCATTGAAATTATTGATGAAAAAAGCGAAAAATCTAGAGTTTCAGGTGTACATGATTTAGAACGTAAAAAAATAATTAACCTAAAATTAAAAGACGATAAAAAAGTAAATGATTTTGGGAAAGCACAAGCGGGTTACGGTACAGATGACCGTTATTTAACAAGTTTGAACTACAATAGATTTTCATCAAAAGTACAAGCATCTGTTATCGGAAAATACAATAATGTAAATACTTCTGGCTCTGATATTTCAGAAGTTATTTCATTTAATGGTGGAAGACGAGGCTCTTCAAATACAATTTCAGGCTTTTTAACAACAGGTGTTGGAGGTTTTAATGTTGGATATGAGTTAAAGAAAGATCAAAATTTAAATGCAGATTATTTTTACAATTACACCAAAAGAACTTCTGGAGATGTGTTTACAAATAGAACTGAATTTATTGGCGATTTAGAGATAAAAACAGAAAGCCACAGCAAAAGTGAGAACGTATCTAATAGCAACAATATAAACTTTGGTTATAACGATAAATCTAAAAAATTAAGTTCTTTAATTATTAAAGGAAGTGGAAATTTATCAAGAAATGATGGTGAAAGTTTAAATACATTAGATAGGTTTAATGGTCAAGGTGAATTAGACTTACATAGCATTGGGTTCTCTAACAGTAATAGTGACAACAATTCTGGAAATGCATCTTTTGATTTTACAAAAAGATTTAATGAAAACAGTAAACGCCATATTTCTTCTGAAGGGAGTTTTAAAGCATCAAACACTAAAAGTATTAGTAATAATAATCAACTAAATGATTTTAACATTTCAGACCCAATAAATGCCTTTACTACAAAAGAAGAAATTGTTAAAGAACAAAATAGGAAAACAAATGCAATGAGTTTTGAATTGGAATATACAGAGCCAATTACTGAAAACCATCTGATAGAAATTAGTGGAAACGTAGATTACAATACAAACGATAATGATGTAGATCAAGTTAAAATTGAAAATGATAATAATCTGAATCCAATTTTATTGATATATGATGAGTTTTACGAAAAAACGAGCGTTTCAGGAAGAATACGTTATAAATACGATAATGAGAAATTCTCTCTTTCAACAGGAGCAAGTATTATTAATCAGAAACAAAATTTTGGACTAGAAAATGATAGCGAATACAATAGAAGTTATTCCAATATAAACCCCGAATTAAGTATTAGATACAACCCTGTTAGAGGTAATTTTTTAAGATTCAGATTAAGAAAGTCAGTAATACTCCCTAGTTCTTCTCAACTATCGCCAGCTATAAATGATTTTAATCCGTTATTTATTAGTCAAGGAAACCCAAACCTTACGCCTTCTGATGATTATTCTGTGTTTGCATTGTATGGAAAGCATAATTTTGCTACCGGATTTAGTTTTTTTACTAGAATAAGTTACAATCACACCCAAAATAGTATTGGTAATTCAGAATTTACAGACCCTTTAGGAGTTAGATATTCTAGTTATGAAAATTTAGGAGATAGAAATAATTTAAGTTCTTTCTTGCATTTTGGGAATAGAATAAATTCATTAGGCCTGCGCTATAGAATTCGGTTTTCCGGTAGTTATAACGAATATTTTACAATGATTAACGGTGAAATAAACGAAACACAATCTAAAAATGGTTCCATAGGTTTATCATTCGAAAATAACAAAAAAGATAAAATAGATGCCTCAATTGGTGCTACTTGGAATAAAAACTTTACAACATTTACAGCTGGTAGAAATGCCGATAGAGATTATTTACAACAAACTTATTACACAAAGTTAGATTGGAATGTTAGCAATCGATTCAATATAAACTCACAGTTTAAATACGATATTTATACTGATAGTAACTTTGGAACAGATCAGGCAATTCCGATTTGGAATGCGACGATATCATATGCTTTAACAGCCTCTAAAGATTTAACAGTATTGTTTTCTGCGCTAGATATTTTGAATAAAAATATTGGGATAGAACGGAATAGTTCTGATAATTATTTTGAAGAAGTACATAAAGACGTTTTGGGGAATTACTATATGTTGAGTTTAAACTATAATTTAAACGGAAATAAAAACCCAAATGCAAAACCGTCTAGAGGTCGTCATAGAAGGCATTAATTTTAAAATTAAAACTTATAAATAAAAAAACCATAATAAATTGTATTTCAATTAATTATGGTTTTTTTTGTGGAGACGGAGGGACTCGAACCCTCGTCCAAACAAGCAATAAAAGTGCTTTCTACATGTGTAGTTTTTGATTGATTTTAGGTAAT
>CAZUFO010000118.1:0-5534 GCA_964619615.1 uncultured Lutibacter sp.
TAATAAATTTGTCTTTGATAGAAATATAAATAATTTGAAAATTAGCATTATTTAAATGCACAACGGGTAGGTAATTACAAAGGACTATTAAGTTAAAATTTTATTTTACTATGAGTGGAGTTCAACAATCAACAATAGATTTTATTAAAACTTTAAAAGCCAATAATAACAGGGATTGGTTTACAGAAAACAAATCCTTCTATCAAAAAGAGCATGAACTTTTTATTTCATTTGCTGATGATTTATTGGTTGGTATGAATAAGTCAGATCATATAGAAACACCTACGGGGAAGAAAAGTGTCTTCCGCATTTATAGAAATGTTCGTTTTTCAAAAGATAAAACGCCTTATAAAAATCATTTTAGCGGTTCTTTTAAAAGAGCAACCAAAGATTTAAGAGGTGGTTATTATTTTCATATAGAACCCGAAAATTCTTTTATTGGAGGTGGATTTTGGGGGCCAAACCCAAAAGATTTACTTAGAGTACGTAAAGAAATCAGCACAGATGCAAGTGAGTTAAAGTCAATCATCACTTCTAAAAACTTCATTAAAACATTTGGCACTTTAGATGGTGATCGCGTAAAAACTGCACCACGAGGGTTTGATAAAAATCACCCAGATTTAGAATTGTTGCAATTGAAGCAATATGTAATCAGCAGAAAATTTACAGATAAAGAAATATTGAGTCCTGAGTTTTCTAGTGAAGTTATTAATACGTTTAAAGCAATGCGCCCGTTTTTTGATTATATGAGTGCAATTTTAACTACGGATGAAAATGGAGTGCCGCTATACAATAACTAATCGCTAAAATTGGACATAAAAAATTCTCTTCGCAGGGTGTGCGAAAAGGGTTGTAACGTAAAAATAATCTTTAACTTATATTAAGCTAAAAGACCCAGCATTAAAAATAGCGTTACAAACAATAGGCCTAGAATTAAACTTTTCTTAAAACTCATATTTATGAATTTACTAATTAATGAACAATAGTGTTCATTCAATCAGGGTTGATAAATTAATGTGGGGTATGAATGCGTAATCTTGCATTCTCTACGAAAATAGTAAATATATTTCTATTTAACAAATTTATATCGTTGATTATTAACACTTTATTTTACAAAATCAGCTGCTAAACAAATAAATTTAGAATTTCTTTAGGAATCATTTGAGGTTTTAACGTAGTAGAATTTAATAAACACCAGGTAGATTTGGCAGTTATCACTATGGTTTCGTCATTAAAAATTTGCGTATGCCTGATTGATTTTGATGCATTATTTTCTCCTACCAACGTTTTTACGGTTAACTGATTTTTTAAAAAGGCAGGTGCAAAATAATTTATTTCGTGCTTTAAAACAATCCAATAATATTTATTTCTAATTGCCCGACAGGTTAGTTGGTTCCAATGTTCATTTGCAATTTCATTTACCCAAGTTAGGTAAACAATATTATTTACATGCTTCAAATTATCAATATGACTAGGGTTGACAATTATAGTTTTTTCAAAAGAAGGATTAGATGAAAGGCTTAATTGATTGATGCTATTGCTAGTTGAATCTACCAGATTCTTTTATTTACAATTAAAACATATAAAACAACTTCTTTTTAATATCTTTCAAATTATTTTTAATCTAAGATCAATTGCATTCATTTAACAAAATTCTTATTGGTGTAGCATTCTCTCCAAATTTAAAATCAAACCTTTTTGAAGTGATACGTTTGGCCAGCATGTTTAAAGCACAATTAATTTGTGTACATGTTGGTAATAAAACAGAAGAAAAAAACACACAATTAATTACCATTTTTGAAGAAGCGAATGCAGATTTCAAAAAAGCCAAGGTAATTTGGCAAGAAGGAAACCCTGTTGATGTAATTTTAAATACAAGTAAAGCCGAAAATATAGATTTAATTGTACTTGGGGCTATTCAAAAAGAAAACCTTTACCGTTATTACGTTGGGTCAGTTGCCAGGATTATTACTAGAAAAGCAACATGCTCTGTATTGCTATTAATTAAGCCATCAATAATAAGAAACCCTTGTAAGCACATTGTTGTTAATGGGCTAAAAGATGTAAAAACTAAACAAGTTATTGAAACTGCTTTTTATGTTTCTAACAAATTAAATTGCAAAAAAATTACCATTGTTGAAGAGGTAAATCAAAAAGAAATTCATGTCGAAATTAATGACGATCACTCCTTAAGAAAAGCAACAATTATTAAAGAGCGTATTAAACTAAGAGAAGATTCTAGGGTTCGTGAAATTGTAAAAAATATTGACACTACAGAACTTAAAGTGCATTCGCAAAGTATTTTTGGAAAAAGAGGGTATTCAATAGGTCACTATGCCAAAGTAGTTAGAGCGGATTTATTGATTATGAACGCGCCAACAAAAATTGGGTTGTTAGATCGAATTTTTATACATGATATTGAATTTATTTTATCAGAATTACCAACCGATGTATTAATTGTAAAATAAAAATGGTAAAAGAAACAAAATTCAAACAATTTGTAAACCAAGTACCCCAAAACATTTTTTCTGGTTTTGTAGTTTCACTAATAGCGTTACCTTTATGTTTAGGATTGGCTATTGCTTCGGGTGCACCACCCATTTCGGGAATAATTTCTGCAATAATTGGAGGTGTTTTAGTTGCAATATTAGGCGGGTCAAATGTTACTATTGCGGGTCCAGGTAATGGTTTAGTAATTGTTATCTTATCTGCTATAACAACCTTAGGAAACGGGAATTTACAAGAAGGTTTTATTTATACACTTGCTGCCATTATTATTTCAGGATTATTAATGATTATTCTAGGGTTCCTAAGGATGGGTTCACTTAGCAATTATTTTCCATCCTCTGCAATACAAGGGATGTTAGCCGCAATTGGTATTGGTATTTTAGCAAAACAGTTTCATGTAATGCTAGGAAACTTAAACAGCACAGGAAACAGTATAGAACAATTATTAAAAATCCCTGCAAGCATATTAGATTTATTCACCTCCGATGACCATAGTGTTATTGCTGCAGGAGTTGTAGGTATTGTTAGTTTACTCATTATGATTTTTTACAGCAAAATTAGAAATCGATATTTTCAGTTAATACCAGCACCTATGTGGATTGTCGTTTTCAGCATTGGTTTATACTATTATTACTTTTATCTTTCAAAGAGCCCCTACCCTTTTTTACAAGATCAATTAATCAATATTTCTGATAATGTTTTTTCAAATTTTATTCAACCAGATTTTTCTAAAATATATCAAAGTGAATTTATTAATATTGTAATAGGCATCACATTAATTGCAACTATCGAATCTCTTTTGAGTATAAAAGCTATCGATAAATTAGACCCTCTTAAAAGAAGGTCTAACATAAATAAAGATTTAAAAGCACTTGGGTTAGCAACTGTGGTAAGCGGATTTTTAGGAGGCTTAAATGTAGTTATAGTAATTGCTAGAAGCTCTATTAACGTTAATAATAGAGCAACTAATAAATCTTCTAATTTCTTTCACGCTATCTTTTTAATTCTATTTATCGTATTATTTTCTACCGAATTAAGAAAAATTCAACTATCTGCTCTTGCAGCTATTTTAGTATATACCGGATACAAATTGGCATCGCCAGAAAACATAAAAAAAACAATACAAATTGGAAAAGAACAATTATTAATTTTTTTAATAACATTAATTACCACTTTAGCAACTAATCTTATTACAGGTATTATTTCAGGAATTATTGCAACCTTTATAATTCATATATATTTAAATAAAAGCATTCTTCTATTCATTATGAATTTTTTAAAACCTAATGTATTAATGTTTAAAGAATCGGATAATGACAATTATTATGTAAGTATCAAGAATTTTTCTAGTTTTTTAAATTATAATAAATTACAATCAAAACTTGATCAAATACCCGAAGATAAAGATGTTATTGTAGATTTTTCATTATGTACTTTTATTGACCATTCTGTTATGGAAAACATGAATAGTTATATAGAATTATTTGAAAGAAAAGGAGGGCATTTTGAAGTTATAGGTTTAGATGAACATGGTACAAACACAACGCACCCTTTTGCTATTAGAAAAATTTCGCTTGCAAAAAAAACCACCACTAAAAAGAGTTTAACAAAACGCCAGAAATCAATAAGCAATATTGCCAAAGATTTACATTGGGATTTTACTGTGTACCCACAAAAAGAGTTTATTCAACTAAAAGGTTTTGGGTACTTTAAAACTCTAAAAATAAATAGCATTACCAACATACTATCAAAAAAGTCTAATCGTATTTTTGATATTGAATACCAAGAAGGTGAATTAATTGCAAAGCAGGTTATTAAAGCAACTATGTTCTACACAAAATTAGATAAACCTATTCCTAAATTCACCTTAGACCGTGAAGGTTTTTTTGAGTACATCTACCACTTTACTGGGTTTAAAGATATTGATTTAGATAATCATACAGATTTTTCAAAACGCTTTTACCTATCTGGAAATGACGAAGAAGCTATCAAGAAATTATTTACAGATGAACTGGTTTTATATTTTGAAAGCAATCCATATTACCACGTAGAATCTAACGGTTTTGGATTACTTATTGTTAACAAAGAAAGACTAGCAAGTTCTAAAGAGATAAAGAGATTAACTGACTTTGGTACACGTTTAAAAAAGAGTATTACGTAGTTTGATTGTTTAATAACCGTTTACGCAATAAAATAACAATGTCACAATTAGCATTCCGCTTATAAACTCTATTTAAATAGACCTAAAAGTTGGCGTGCATTAAAAATCATTCGAAAAATATGTGCTAATTTTAAAACTTCATATCATTGAATAAAGTCAATTAATACAGTAATTACTACCCGTTGTGCATTTTAAATAATGCTAATTTTAATATTGTTAATATTTCTGTCAAAAATAAACTTATTGATATACTGAATAGTTGTCAAAGCAGTTATCTTAGATAAGATTCTAGTTTTAAATCCCTCAAAAGTCTTTGCGTAATTACGTCTTATCATAAATTGGTCGCATAATTGCGAGAATAATGTTTCTATTCTTTTTCTCTTTTTTCTAAAGACATAAGGTTGTTTTTTGTACTCTTTTTGATTAGACCTCATAGGAGTGTTCAGTTTTACATTACAGGTTTCAAACAAATTAAGTTGTATTTCTGCTGATAGATATCCTCTATCTCCAATCAAAGTACAATCACTTATTTGCGCCTTAATATCTTTGAGGTTTGATGTCGTGCACTGATGCAGGGCTCAAATCTATGCTTTGAAAAACACCATTTACAGAACATATAGCATGTAGTTTATAACCATAATAATGAATCCCTTGTGCTGCGCAATATCCTTTATTTGGAAAGGAGTAAGTATCTTCTCTACATATTTTTGAACGATAACTTCGGGATAATTTACAAACCTCTAAAGGCATACTATCAACCACAAAATAATCTTCAAGCTCATTAAAACAAGAAGCTAATTTTAGTCGAATAGTATCTAAATGATTTACTAATTTTCTTCTTCTTCGATTGTAAACACTTCGTTCT
>CAZUFO010000119.1:0-5495 GCA_964619615.1 uncultured Lutibacter sp.
TCAAGCAGGAACTTTATCTGGGAATCCGATTGCTATGGCATCTGGAATAGCGACGTTAACGGAGTTGAAAAAACAAAATCCGTATGCTGAATTCAATACCAATGCTGAGAAAATTGAAAGTTATTTATTGAATGCAGCAAAGAAATACAATGTTGATTTAACCGTAAATAGTTTCGGTTCAATGATTAATCCATTTTTTACCAAAGAAAATGTGACCGATTTTAAATTGGCGCAAACCAGTGACACCGAAAAATTTGGAGTGTTCTTTTGGGAAATGATTCACAATAGAGTTTTTTTACCACCATCACAATTTGAAGCATGGTTTTTATCGTCTGCTTTGAGTGGTGATGATATGGATGTAATTGAGAAGGCGATTAATATTGCGATGAGGAAAGTGTCAGAAATGTAAAATAATAAAGGTCATTACGAGAAGGAACGACGAAGTAATCTGTTTATCGATATAGAGATTACCACGTCCTAACGTCCTCGCAATGACATAAAATAACTAAGAATTAAAACAAAAAGATTCCTGCTTTCGCAGGAATGACAAAAATAGGAATGATAAAAAACGATTTATTTTTAAGAGCATTAAAAGGAGAAGCCGTAGAACGTCCACCTGTTTGGATGATGCGCCAGGCAGGAAGATTTTTACCAGAATTTATGGCAATTCGTGATAAATATGATTTTTTTACACGCTGTAGAACTCCAGAATTAGCAAGTGAAATTACGGTACAACCAATCCGAAGATTCGGAATGGATGCCGCTATTTTATTTTCTGATATTTTGGTAATTCCACAAGCCATGAACATTGAAGTCCAAATGAAACCAAATTTCGGACCCTATTTGCCAAATCCGGTTAGAACGCAACAAGATGTGGATAATGTGATTGTTCCTGATGTACATGTGGAATTAGATTATGTATATCAAGCCATAAAAGCAACTAAAGAATTACTGAATGATGAGGTTCCGTTGATTGGTTTTGCAGGTTCTCCGTGGACCGTATTTTGTTATTGTGTGCAAGGACAAGGAAGTAAAACATTTGATAAAGCAAAAGAATTTTGTTTTACCAATCCGATAGCAGCACATCAACTATTGCAAAAAATTACAGATACCACTATTGCTTATTTAAAAGCAAAAGTAAATGCGGGTGTAGATGTAGTTCAAATATTTGATTCTTGGGGAGGAATGCTTTCTCCAGTTGATTATCAAGAGTTTTCTTGGAAATATATCAATCAGATTATTGAAGCGTTAAAAGACGATGCTCCTGTAATTTCGTTCGCAAAAGGATGTTGGTATGCGCTTGAAGATATGGCAAATTCAAATGCCTCGGCGTTGGGTGTAGATTGGACAGTGTCTCCTGAATTTGCACGAAAAGCAACACAAAATAAAATTACATTACAAGGTAATTTTGACCCGGCGAGATTACTTTCATCGCCAGCAACCATCAAAGAAATGGTTAAAAAGATGATTGATGATTTTGGAAAAGATCAATATATTGTGAATTTGGGTCACGGAATTTTACCAAATATTCCACTAGATAATGCCAAAGCATTTATTGATGCGGTTAAAGAATATTAATTTAGGTGATTTTTCGATAGTAGTTTTAGAATTGGCTGATGCTGATAGTCTTAATGTTATGTTATTGAAAAACACCGAAAGATTTCAACGTTATTTTCCAAATACTTTGGAAGAGAACTTAAATCTTGAAATGACTAAAGAGTATATTTTAGAGAAGAAAGCATTAATTGATACAAAAGAAGAATATACTTTAGGAATTAAAGACAGTGTTACTCAACAAATTGCGGGATTGGTTATTGTTAAAAACATCAACCGAGAAATTGAGGATGCTGAAGTTGCATATTGTATGGATATTGATTTTGGCGGAAAAGGCTGGATGACAAAAGCAGTAGATGAAATATGTTACTTTGTAAAAGATAAAGACGAGTTGAAATCACTCTTTATATTGGCTCATAAAACCAATTTTGCCAGTGTTAGAGTTGCTGAAAAAACAGGTTTTAGTTGGAGTGAGACTGAGTGTGAAAGTTTTACACCAGTAAATGAAACTGAAGCGTTGGATATGGAGAAATTCGTGAAGAGATTATAGAATGAAAATATGATTTAGGAAATAAATGAAAGATAAATTCTACAAATACATACAAAACTTACAAGATACAATCACTTCAAAATTAGAAGAGTTGGATGGCAAGGCAACATTTAAAGAAGATATTTGGAAACGCCCAGAAGGTGGTGGTGGAAGAACTAGAGTAATAGGAAATGGAAGTGTTTTTGAAAAAGGAGGCGTCAATATTTCTAGAGTTCACGGTACTTTACCTGTTGCTATGCAAAAGTATTTTGGTGTTGAAGAAGGTGATTTCTTTGCATGTGGTTTGAGTTTGGTATTGCATCCTAAGAATCCGATGGTTCCGACAGTACATGCAAATTGGCGTTATTTTGAATTATATGATACCTCAGGAAAGAAAGTAGCCTCTTGGTTTGGCGGAGGACAAGATTTAACACCTTATTACTTGTTTGATGAAGATGCCATACATTTTCATTCAGTTTGTAAGGAGGCTTGTGATGCTCATAATCATGATTTTTACAAGACATATAAAAAACAATGTGATACTTATTTTTGGAATACACATAGAAACGAAGCGCGTGGTATTGGCGGTCTTTTCTTTGATCGCTGCGAGGAAACGGAGGAAATGAGTATGCAAAATTGGTATGATTTTGTGTCTGAGGTCGGCAATAGTTTTTTAAATTCATATGTCCCTATTGTTAAGCAAAGAAAGGAGTTGCCGTTTTCTGATGAACAACGTAAATGGCAAGAAATCCGTAGAGGTAGGTATGTTGAATTCAATTTGATTCATGATAAAGGAACGTTGTTTGGGCTAAAAACAAACGGTCGAATTGAAAGTATCTTAATGAGTTTACCGCCACATGTGCAGTGGCATTATAACCATCAACCAAAAAAAGGAAGTGAAGAAGGGCGCTTGGTTCAAGTTTTGCAAAACCCAAAAACTTGGTTGTAAAATATTATTTTTTACTGAAATAACTCTCAGAAATTGTATTTTAGACTTAACCTGTAATTGATGGTTTGTCTCATGGAATCAAATGCAATAGAATAAACAAATAAAAAGAATATTCTCCGTCACTATTTAATTATCATTATTCTTAATATTTTACGAATTATTTATTATTAATCTATATTATCTATTTTTATTGATAATAATGTAATTTATTGTTAAATTTATTTTCCTTTCTATAATTGATAAAAAATACTTTTTTGTATCTTTGCATTCTTAAAAGAATAGAATAATATGGCAAAATTTGAATTGAAACTTCCGAAAATGGGCGAGAGTGTTGCTGAGGCAACTATTACTGCTTGGCTCAAAGAAGTTGGTGATACTATTGAATTAGATGATTCAGTAGTTGAAATTGCAACGGATAAGGTAGATTCAGAAGTGCCAAGTGAGGTGGAAGGGACGTTGATAGAAATTCGATATAATGTAGATGATGTTGTAAAAGTTGGTGAAACCCTTGCAATAATTGAAATTGCAGGAGAAGATACTAACGAAACTGTTACTGCGCCTTCTATTGAAATTGTTCAGATAGAGAAATCTGTGGAAAAAGTAATTGAAACCACTTCAACAACTATTGATAAAAAGAGTGAATCTGGTAAATTCTACTCTCCTTTAGTGCGTAATATTGCTGAAAAAGAAGGAGTTTCTATGAATGAATTAGAATCCATTCAAGGAACAGGAAAAGATGCACGCGTTACTAAAACTGATATATTAACTTATATTGAAAATAAAGGAAATCAACCTGTAGTTTCAAAGCCTACTTCTGCGCCAATTGAAAAATCAACTCCAAAAGCAAGACCTGTTGTTTCGGTAAAAGTAAGTGGAGATGATGAAGTTATTGAAATGAGCCGGATGGGGAAATTGATTTCTCAACACATGGTTAATTCCATACAAACGTCTGCGCATGTTCAATCTTTTATTGAGGTTGATGTAACTAATATGGTGAAATGGCGTAACAAAGTAAAAGATCAATTCTTTGCTCGTGAAGGGGAAAAATTAACTTTTACACCAATTTTAATGCAAGCAGTTGCACGAACTATTAAAGAATTTCCGATGATTAATGTCGCTACAGATGGTGAGCGCATCTTTAAAAAGAAAAACATCAATTTAGGAATGGCTACCGCTTTAGGCAATGGTAATTTAATTGTTCCTGTAATTAAAAATGCCGATCAACTGAACTTAGTTGGTATGGCAAAAGCAGTAAATGCATTGGCGTTAAAAGCGCGGGATAATAATTTAAGTCCAGACGATGTTCAAGGTGGAACATATACCGTAACTAATGTAGGCGGATTTGGATCTGTTATGGGTACACCAATTATTAACCAACCTCAAGTAGCAATTTTAGCTTTGGGTGCTATCAGAAAAATGCCTGCAGTTATTGAAACTCCTGATGGAGATTTTATTGGTATTCGTCAAAAAATGTTTATATCGCATTCTTACGACCATAGAGTTGTAAATGGTGCGTTGGGCGGATTATTTATCAAATCTATCAAAGAATATTTAGAAGCTTGGGATTTGAATGCTAATTTTTAATCATTGAATGATATTATTTAAGCCTCCATTTTATGTATTTTTTTTTATTCTGTTACTTTCAACCGGGATGTAGCAACGGTATCGTTACCAGAAAATCTCTTTTCTAAATAACTCAAATAACCAGCAATGCCAATCATTGCAGCATTATCGGTAGTGTATTCGAATTTAGGAATGTAAGTTTCCCATCCATACTTAGTTTCAGCCTCTTTTAATGTCTTTCGAATTTCTGAATTGGCACTCACGCCACCAGCAATTGCAATATGTTTTATTCCGGTTTCGGATACAGCATTTTTTAGTTTGTCTAGTAGAATTTGAACAATTGTATGTTGAATAGAGGCGCAAATATCATACAAGTTTTCTTTGATGAAATTGGGATTCTCTTTTACATTTTTTTGTATAAATCGTAAAATTCCAGTTTTTAATCCGCTAAAACTAAATTCTAATTTACCAACTCTAGGCTTCGTGAATTGAAACGCTTTTGGGTTTCCCAGTTTGGCATACTTGTCAATCAATGGACCAGCCGGATAGGGTAGTCCCAATATTTTTCCAGATTTATCAAAAGCTTCACCAACGGCATCATCTAAAGTTTCACCTAAAATTTCCATGTCAAAATAAGCACTCACTTTTACAATCTGCGTATGACCACCACTAATGGTTAAACACAAAAAAGGAAAAGGTGGTTTTTCTTGACTTTCTTCCTCAATAAAATGTGCTAAAATATGCGCTTGCATATGGTTTACAGCAATTAACGGAACGCCTAAACCTTGTGCGAAAGACTTAGCGAATGAAGTGCCAACAAGTAAAGAGCCCATTAATCCAGGTCCTCGTGTAAATGCTATTGCTTTTAACTCTTTTTTGTCGATATTTGCTTTTTGGATT
>CAZUFO010000120.1:0-5374 GCA_964619615.1 uncultured Lutibacter sp.
TAAAATATCAAAAAATGATAAAAGACCTTGCGGAGAGCGATATGGTGTTTTTTGGAGAGTATCATACCAACCCAATTTCGCATTGGATGCAAATAGAAATGACAAAGAGTTTCTTTGAATTAAAAGGAGAAAAATTATTTTTTGGTGCTGAAATGTTTGAAAATAATAACCAGTTGGTGATGAATGAGTATTTAGCAGGATTTTATCCAGAGAAAAAAATGCTCCCAGAAATGACACAAATGTGGGGAAATTATCAAACGGATTACAAACCTTTGGTTGAGTTTGCAAAAGAAAATAACCTACGGTTTATTGCCTCTAACATTCCTCGTAGATATGCGTCGATGATCAACAAAAAAGGGATAGGTGTTTTAAAAGAATTAAGCCCAGAAGCATTGGCATTGATTGGCCCAGATTTAGAAAAATATTTTGACCCAACGGTAAAAGCATATGCAGAAATGGGAACTATGATGGGCGGACATATACCACCAAATATGCTAAACATTCAAGCCGCACAGGCTGCAAAAGATGCAACTATGGCGCATTTTTCTTTAGAAAACTTTAATGAAGGTGATTTCTATTTTCACTTTAACGGTTCTTATCATTCAAATAATAATCAAGGAATTATTTGGTGGATTAACAAAATTCAACCAGGGTTGAATATAAAATCTATTACTACTGTTACAGTTTCTGAATGGGAAGAAATGACCAAAGAAGAAAAGACTGATATTGCTAATTATATTATTGTGGTTGCAGATAATATGACGCAGACAAAACGATAAATTTAATTAATAAGGAATAATTTTGTCATTTCGAACGAATAAGAGAAACCTCATTAATCTTCAGTTGGTTTTTTACGATTCGTTTTCTTTAAAGCATGTTTTGACTTTTTCTCTAACCTTTTTTTGATAGATGATTTACTCGGTTTTGTCTTTTTTCTAGTTTTCGGGATTGTCAACCCCTTCACGATTATGGATAAAAAGCGTTTAATTACGATTTCTTTATTTTTATGCTGACTTCGACTTTCGTCACAGTTTAAAATCAGAACATTTTCTTTGGTAAGTTTTCTGCTTAAATTTTTGAGCAGCAGTTCTTTTTCTTCTTCTGAAAGGGTTTTAGAATTTAAAACATCAAAAAATAACACAATTTTAGAGGATACTTTATTTACGTGCTGTCCGCCAGCGCCACTACTTCTTGTCGCTTTAAATATGAGTTCTTTTATAAGTTTTTCTGCTTCCATTTATTTGAGAGGTTACTTCGCTAAGGTCACAACGATGCTGAGAATCGATCTAAATTTTCACGTTTAGATAACAATTTATCAATTGCATTCACTGCAGTTTTTAAGCGTGTTTTTTTATCACCAGAAAGAATAATATAGGGTCTGTTATATTTTTTTAAAGCGTTTTCAAAAGTGTTGAACATTTTTTTACGTTCGTTGGGTTTATCTCTTAAATCATCAGCTTCCCAAGGAGTGTCTATATTGGTCAGAAAATACAAATCGTATTGGTTTTTAATGGCGTATTTGTTTAAATTAACATCAACAATACCACCATAATAACTTTCAGAATATACTTTTGTTTCTAATAAATCGGTATCGCAAATCAATATTTTGTCGGCTCTTTTAGCCAATTTATTTTCCGATTTCATTTGCCCAATAGCAATCGGAACTAAATCTGAATTTTCACATGTTTTCCGTTCATTATTCCATTTTTTTTGCAAATATTTTCGAGCGTATTCAGGAGCCCAAACAGTATTGTAATGCTCCGCCAATTGACGAGACAATGTTGTTTTCCCAGTAGATTCTGGACCAAATAACACCACTTTTATAATGTTTGCTTCTTGCTGTCTAAGTTTCTTTTCCATGCTAAATAACCGAATATTGCTAAAATTAAAAATATACTATATTGAATTCCTGTAAACCCGTAACCCTTTACAAAATATAAAGGTATGGATACAATATTACCAGCAATCCAAAGAATCCAGTTTTCAATCTTCTTATTTGCCATTAGCCACATAGCTGCAAAAAAGATTCCTGTTGTAAAGGTATCTAAATAAGGTGTGCCTTTTCTAAAATCGACTAAATTTCCTGATGTTAGTTTTGTATAAGCATAGTTAATACTTTCTGTAAACCCTAAGTCATTTGGCATTACATTGTAATATCTATAAACGACAATCACAAAAACGGATGTGAACAGAAAAATACCAAATGCTTTAATTTTATCTATTTTTGTAGTTCTTGAAATAGGAATATGATCTTCATCAATAATTTTGCTCCACATATACCAACCATACAGGCTCATAATTGTGTAATAAATATTGATGATTAAATCGCCATATAAATTCCATTGTAATAGTAAATATACATAAATTCCTGTACTAATAATACCTGTTGGAAAAACTAATATATTTTCTTTCTTAGCGTAAAAAACACTCAGCACTCCAAAAAAAGCAGCTATAAATTCTAATAAGATATTTAAGGTTGATGCTGTTCTATATGGTTCTAAAAAGAAGTCGATGAGTTGATTCATAATATAGATTTTAAGGCATCATTATTTTCTTCAAAAGCAGTTCCAATAACAACTAAATCTGCTCCATTTTCATAGGCATTCACCAACTGTTCTTTTGTTCTAATTCCTCCACCAACAATTATTGGAGTGTGAATATTTTTAGAGACGCGTTTAATAATTTTTGGGTCAACCGCTTTGGTTGCTCCGCTTCCTGCTTCGAGGTAAATTAATTGTTTCCCTAAATATTCGGAAACGATGGCAGTATTAACTATTTCATCAATATTGTTTTGAGGTATTGGGTTTGTATTGCTTACTTTTTGAACTGCTGTTACAATTCCACCATCAATCAAAATATATGCAGTTGGGATAATTTCTAAGGTCGCTTTTTTTAAAAAACCTACGGACTTTAGTTGTTGTCCAATTAAATATTCTGGGTTTCTTCCTGATAGTAATGATAAAAACAAAACAGCATCGGCATTGCCTGTCAATTGGGTGAAATCACCAGGGAATAAGATTACTGGAATTGTAGTATTTTTTTTTATAGTTTGAACACAAGTTTCAGTAATTCCGATAGCAACAGTACTCCCTCCAACAAATATAAAATCAACTTTCTGAATATTAATTTTACCAATTACTGATGATATTTCATCCAAATTTAATTTATCAGGATCTAATAAAACAGCAAGTAGTTTTTCGCCTTTTAGTTTGGATTTTTTTATATGTAAAAGAATGTTGTTTTTCAAAATTAATTCATAGCATATACCAATGTAAATCCTTCAATTTGTTCAAAAATTATTTGATAATTTTCGTAGTAATTATCCTTCTTTATCCAACCTTTTGTTTTTCCATCTTCTAATTTAAATGGTTCAATTGGTAAGTGTTGTTTGAATAACAATCCGCCATCAGGATGTATTTTAAACAAACTCTCTTTAGCGCCCCAAATAACAGTTAGGTGTTCTATGATATTATTTTTATCTAAAAACTCATTTTCTGTATCAACAAATTTATGTGCAATACGTTGAATTTTTTCACGATTTTTTTCCATGTCAATTCCAACTGAAGTATCACTAATAATAATGGCCGAAAATGTATAAGAATGTGTGATTGAAATTCGTTTTCCGTCTTTTAAATGGGGCTTGCCATCCTCAGTATAAAACAAATCATCATCAGAATATCCAACCTCTTTTAATAAATATCGCACACTTATAAAACCTTTTTGATGCAATTCAGATTTCATGTTAGAAACTCGCTGATTGCTTCTTGAGTTTAAATAAATATTGTTGAATAAATCATCAAACGATTCTTCAATTTCCCATATTAAAATGGCAGTATGTTTATTTGCTTGAATTGTTTTGTATAGTGGCATTTACACTTTGTGTTTCTAACTTTGTACTTCGTACTTTAATTCGTAATTTTGCACCTCAAAAATATACAATTATGAGCACAGATACATCAACATACACAAAATTTAAAGTAAAGGATATTACTCTTGCAGATTGGGGGCGAAAAGAAATGGACTTGGCAGAAGCAGAAATGCCTGGGTTAATGAGTTTAAGAGAAGAATATGGAGATGAGCAACCATTAAAAGGAGCAAGAATTGCTGGGTGTTTACATATGACAATTCAAACGGCTGTTTTAATTGAAACGTTACAAGCATTGGGTGCTGAAGTTACTTGGAGTTCTTGTAATATTTTTTCTACGCAAGATCAGGCAGCTGCTGCAATTGCTGCTGCTGGTACGGCAGTTTATGCTTGGAAAGATATGACAGAAGAAGAATTCGATTGGTGTATTGAGCAGACCTTGTTTTTTGGAGAAGATAAAAAACCATTGAATTTAATTTTAGATGATGGTGGAGATTTAACGAATATGGTTTTGGATAGATATCCAGAATTAGCTGCAGGAATCAACGGTTTATCTGAAGAGACTACAACAGGTGTTCATCGTTTGTACGATAGAGTTAAAGCAGGAACATTACCAATGCCAGCAATTAATGTAAATGACTCAGTTACTAAATCGAAGTTTGATAATAAATATGGCTGTAAAGAATCAGCAGTAGATGCAATCAGAAGAGCAACAGATATTATGTTGGCTGGTAAACGTGTAACTGTTTGTGGTTATGGTGATGTTGGTAAAGGAACAGCGGCTTCGTTTAAAGGAGCAGGGAGTATAGTTACGGTAACTGAGATTGACCCAATTTGTGCTTTACAAGCAGCAATGGATGGTTTTGAAGTTAAGAGATTAGAAACTGTAGTTGGTAATTCTGATATTATTATTACAACAACAGGAAATAAAGATATTATTCAAGGGCGTCATTTTGAAGCAATGAAAGATAAAATCATTGTGTGTAATATTGGTCATTTTGATAACGAAATTGATATGGCTTGGTTAAATAAGAACCATGGAAATACTAAAGATACTATCAAACCTCAAGTTGATAAATACACGATTAACGGAAATGATGTTATTCTTTTAGCCGAAGGACGTTTGGTAAATTTAGGTTGTGCAACAGGGCATCCAAGTTTTGTAATGAGTAATTCATTTACAAATCAGACATTGGCACAATTGGAATTATGGACAAACCGTGATGCTTACCAAAACGAAGTATATATGTTACCTAAACATTTAGATGAAAAAGTAGCAAAATTGCATTTAGCAAAAATAGGTGTAGAGTTAACAGAGTTACGTGAAGACCAAGCGAGTTATATTGGTGTAACAGTTAATGGACCATATAAGGCAGAGCATTATAGATACTAGAAGTTAAAAATTAAAAGCGGTTTTACCAATAAAAAGGTAGATCCGTTTTTTTTATTTGGGGATGTAGCTCAGTTGGCTAGAGCGTTTGACTGGCAGTCAAGAGGTCGTGGGTTCGA
>CAZUFO010000121.1:0-5353 GCA_964619615.1 uncultured Lutibacter sp.
CCATATTGCCCTGTAGTTGCAAAAGTATTTCCTGCTTCTTGGGAAATATCATTTATCCAATACATAATATTTGTTTCGTTTGAACTTGTTGCGTGATCTATTAAGCTGTGTCCAAAAGCGTACATACGCACAGAATTAACCTGAGCGTTTAAGGACATTGCAGTTAAAAATATTAAACTATAAATTAGTGTTTTCATTTTCATTTTTTTAAAGGTTCACTCTAATGCTCTACAACGTGTTTAAGATATCTTCAGTTTCAATTGATTATATCGTTCGATATGTAAAGTTAGCCCAAAAAAATGAGAAAGTCAAGTAATGTAAAGTTTGATATAATTAATAAAAAGAAAAACGCCAATCTTTCGAAAGGCGTTTTTCTTTTATAAGAAACAGTATGGATGTTACACCAACATCGTTACAGGGTTTTCAATAAACCCTTGTAATGTTTGTAAGAATAACGATCCTGTTACACCATCAACTGTTCTGTGATCACAGGCTAAACATAATTTCATAGTATTTCCAGCAACTACTTGTCCGTTTTTAACCACTGGTTTTTGTACAATGGCACCCACAGATAAAATAGCAGAATTAGGCTGATTGATTATCGATGTAAAACTATCAATACCAAACATTCCTAAATTAGAAATAGTAAAGGTACTTCCTTGCATTTCTTCTGGGGTTAATTTTTTGATTCTTGCTCTTTTCGCATAATCTCTAACTGCGGCACCAATTTGAGGTAACGATTGCTCATTTGCAAAACGAACTACGGGCACTACCAATCCATCATCAATACCAACAGCTACGCCAATATGAACGTGATTGTTTAATTGCATTTTATCTTCAAACCATTGCGAGTTTACTTGTGGGTGTTGACGTAATGCCAATGCACATGCTTTCACAATCATATCGTTAAATGATATTTTTGTATCTGGTATAGAATTGAATTGTGTTCGGAATGCCATGGCATTATCCATATCAAATTCAATGTTTAAGTAATAGTGAGGTGCTGTAAATTTAGATTTGGTTAAAGAACGCGCAATTGCTTTTCGCATTTGAGAATTCTTAACTTCATCAAAGTCTTCAACGCCACTTGCAACAAATTTTGCTACAGATGCAGATGCACTTGAAGTAGCAGGAACATAATTTTCTATATCACGTTTAATAATTCGTCCATGATCTCCTGTTCCTTGTACTTGAGCCAAGTTAATTCCTTTCTCTTCAGCTAATTTTTTTGCTAAAGGTGAAACAACAACTCTTTCATCGCTACTTTTAGCAGTTGGCATATTCACTTCAGTTTTTACTGGAGCAGCAACTTTATTTTCAGTTGGTTTAGATAGCTCTTCAACAGGCGCAGAAACCTCGCCTTTTACCTGTGATGTAGTTTTGAAATTACTCACAACTCCATCTATGTCAGTTCCTTTTTTACCAATAATTGCTAGTAAAGAATCCACAAGAGCAGTATCACCCTCATTTAAGCCGATATACAATAAAGTCCCTTCGTTAAAAGATTCGAACTCCATCGTAGCTTTATCCGTTTCAATTTCAGCTAAAATATCTCCTTCTTCAATTTTGTCACCTACTTTTTTTAACCAAGTAGCAACAGTTCCTTCAACCATGGTATCACTCAAACGTGGCATCGTAATTATTTCGATACCATCTGGTATCTCTTCTGCACTTAATGTTTCTTCTGTTTCAGGTTTAGTAGTATCTTCTTTTGGAGTTTTAACTTCAGGAGTTTGAGTTGTATCTCCTCCTGCAAGCAAAGCAGAAATATCTTCTCCTTCTTCACCAATTATTGCTAATAAAGAATCAACCGGTGCTGTTTCGCCTTCTTGTAAGCCAATATGCAATAATGTTCCTTCATCGAAAGCTTCAAATTCCATGGTTGCTTTATCGGTTTCGATTTCAGCAAGAATATCTCCTTCTTCAATTTTGTCTCCAACTTTTTTTAGCCAACTTGCTACAACTCCTTCCGTCATTGTATCACTTAATCGAGGCATCGTTATGATTATAGCCATATAATTTATTTTTATCTATGTTTTAAGAACGGATAATCTTCTTGTTCATAAACCATATCATATAATTGTTGTGTTTCTGGATATGGAGATTCTTCCGCAAATTTCACACATTCTAAAACACGTTCTTTTACATCTTTATCAATTACATCAATTTCGTCTTGTGATAAATATTTTTTATCTTTAATAACATCAAGTACTTGTGTAATTGGGTCTAATTTTTTGTATTCAGCAACTTCGTCTTTTGTTCTATAATGTTGGGCGTCCGACATTGAGTGTCCTCTGTATCTATAGGTTCTCATTTCTAAAAATGTTGGGCCATCTCCACGTCTAGCTCTTTCAATAGCTTCGTCCATTGCTTCTGCAACGGCTACCGGATTCATTCCGTCAACTGGGCCACAAGGCATTTCATATCCTAAACCTAATTTCCAAATATCGGTATGATTGGCAGTTCTTTCTACCGATGTTCCCATAGCATATCCATTGTTCTCTACAATAAATACGACTGGGAGTTTCCAAAGCATTGCCATATTAAAAGTTTCGTGTAATGAGCCTTGACGAGCAGCACCATCACCAAAATAGGTTAAAGTAACGCCATCTCTATCAAAATATTTGTCTGCAAATGCAATTCCTGCTCCTAATGGAATTTGACCACCTACAATTCCGTGACCTCCATAAAACCCTTTTTCTTTTGAAAAAATATGCATAGAACCTCCCATCCCTTTTGAAGTTCCAGTTACTTTACCGTACAATTCCGCGAAAATACGCTTAGGATCAACACCCATTCCAATTGGTTGAACATGATTACGATAGGCAGTAATCATTTTGTCTTTTCCTAATTGCATTGCGTGTAATGCACCAGCCAAAACAGCTTCTTGTCCGTTATATAAATGTAGAAAACCTCTTACTTTTTGTTGGATGTAAACTGCAGCAAGTTTGTCTTCAAATTTTCTCCAAAACAGCATGTCTTTATACCAATTTATATAGGTTTCTTTAGTAATAGGCTTCATAAAAAATAGAATTATTATAAGTATGCAAAAATAACACTTTAAAAAATAAGTTTATCAAAAAGAACTTCCTTTTTTGCTGAAATTGATTTCGGAATTTGTAAAAATAGAGCTCTTTTATTGTCAATTTGTAAAAGTATAATCATTTTAAGGTTGATTCGGTTTTTTTTTATATTTAAAAAAATAATCTCGATATGAAAAAATCACTACTTTTCTTTTTCTCACTTATTTTAACTCAGCATTTAATGAGCCAAGAATTAGCCGTAAGTGCAACAGCTACGGTTTCGATTTCTTCTAGTTCATCATTAAATATGGGAGGACTAGAAATGGCACCATCTGCTGTTTATTCAATAGTTGACAATGCTATTACGCATTCAGGCACTCCACTAAGTATTAATGGAAACCCTGCGATTGAGCGTGTGTATAGCAGTATAAATGCGCTAAATAATTATGTGGGTGAAATCACTATTCATTATGAACAGGGCGAATTGAATGGTTTGGATGAAGGTGCCTTAATTATTAGGTATTTAAGACGATTCTGATGTTTGGGGTTCTTAATATTGTAACATTAGAAAATGAAGTAAGTAATTTATGACGCCAATCAAAAGAAATTTGAATGGATATGTTTTGCTGAACAATGTGGACAAGTAACTGCTTTGCGCTCTGATGTATCTGCTACTTTTTTATCCAGTAATGATGATATAATAGTGAAGATACTATCTCTTGCTGGGTTAGGGAGTCGCTATTAATGAAAAAATCTCTGAAATCTGATGGAATCATAGACTATTATTTTTAACAAAGACACTACATATCTAAATTAGAACTTAACCTTTTTTTTAATTGATTTAATAATTCAACTATTTAGTTTTTAGTAAGATATAAGTTGTATTTGTCAACAATTGTTTATAGACTAAAAATCCCGATTTGAAGATCAAATCGGGATTTTTTAATATGTATAGGGTTTGTGTTATCTACGAACCTCTGTAATTCTTGCTTTTTTACCAGTAAGACCTCTAAAGTAATAAATACGCGCTCTACGTACTTTACCTTGTTTGTTTATTTCAATTTTTTGAAGTGCTGGCAAATTTACTGGGAAAATACGTTCAACACCAACAGTGCCAGACATTTTTCTGATAGTAAATGTTTCTGATGTGCCAGTGCCTTTACGTTGTATAACAACACCTTTGAAAAATTGAGTACGTGTTTTATCACCCTCTTTAATTTCGTAATATACTGTAATTGTATCTCCTGCTGAAAATTTAGGAAATTCTTTTCTTGCTACAAATTCGTCTTGAACGAACTTTACTAAATCTGCCATTTTGTTTGATTTAATGGTTTGCTAAAACCAACATTCACGATTCTCGTCAGCGGTTGATTTTGAGTGTGCAAATGTACTGTTTTTGTTTTGTTATGCAATAGTATTGATAAAATATTTTTTTGACTGATTTTGCTGGAAGGGCAAGTATTTTATTTGGTTAATCTTCTAATAAATCCGGACGAATGTTTTGCGTATGTTCAAACGCTTTTTCTGAACGCCATTCATCTATCTTTGGGAAATTACCAGACAATAAAACAGTTGGAACTTTCATTCCGTCATATTCCGATGGACGTGTATAAACAGGTGGTGATAATAAATTGTCTTGAAAAGAATCGGTTAGGGCAGAGGTTTCATCACCTAAAACTCCAGGAATTAACCGAATTATGGCATCACATAAAACAGCCGCAGCCAATTCGCCACCACTTAATACATAATCGCCAATTGAAATTTCTTTGGTAATAAATTTATCACGCACACGTTGATCTACGCCTTTATAATGTCCAGTTAAAATAATAATATTCTTTACCAATGAAAGTGAATTCGCAGTTTGCTGATTCAGTGTCTGAGCATCTGGAGTCATGTAAATTATTTCATCATAATTACGTTGCAACTGTAATTCGGAAATACACTTATCAATAGGCTCAATCATTAAAACCATGCCTGCGCCACCGCCAAATTGATAATCATCAATCTTGCCATACTTGTTTAGTGCATAGGTTCTTAAATCATGAAAGTGGACTTCTACCAAGCCTTTATCTATGGCTCTTTTTATAATGGAGTGTTCAAACGGACTTTTAATTAAATCTGGTGAAACAGTAATGATATCTATTCGCATTTGGCAAAGATACTTTTTTTTTGAAAGGGACAATTTTTTGGAGTTACGCTTATCGTCAACTGAGTTACGCTTATCGTCAACTGTATGGTTAGTGGCGTGTTAGAATTACTGAACTTTCGGTTAAGCACAAACTTATATTTAAAGAACAACACTTTGAATTTAGCACTTAGTAGCCATTAAC
>CAZUFO010000122.1:0-5304 GCA_964619615.1 uncultured Lutibacter sp.
ATGTCGTCGCCTTTTTTAAATCCTTCAACTTAATTGTTGAAGGATTTTTTTTTGGAAAAATGTATGAATTATACTTTATTTTTAAAGCAATATTATCATATTTATTAAGTTCCAACGTTAGGTTATTAATAACTATATTTTAGTGAATAATCTAAAATAAGTTTTAAGTTTGCAATTGTTTATGAAATTAGTATTACAGCTTTTATTTTTAATAACTTTTTCTGGTTTTTCACAGGTTGGAGGGGAAAGTATATATAATTTTTTAAATGTACCAACATCTGCAAGGCAGGCTGCGCTTGGAGGTAAAGTGATTACTATTTTAGATGATGTAAATCAAGCATTATGGAATCCATCTACTATTAATTTGGAGATGGATAATCAATTAGGCGTAAATTATTTAAATTTTTTAACAGACATTAATTACACTTCTGTTTCATTTGCTCATATGATTAATAGGAATTTTGGCACCTTGCAGGGTGGCGTAACTTATGCAAATTATGGTGAATTTATTGAGGCGGATGAAGATGGAAATGAAACCGGCACATTTAAAGCTTATGATTTGGCGCTTTCTGTTGGGTATGCATATCAAATACCATATTCAGATTTTTATGTTGGAGTAAGTCTAAAAGTGATTAATTCTGTAATTCATAACTATTCGTCATTTGGTTTAGCAACTGACTTAGGAATAACATATACCAACGAATCTGTGCCTTATATATTTTCGTTAGCAATTAGAAATTTTGGGACACAAATAACTACTTTTGATGGAACACAAGAACAAATGCCTCTTGAGATTTTGGCAGGGATGTCTTATCGTTTAGAAAATGTACCAATTAAATTGTATATTACATTAGATAATTTACAGAAATGGAATGTAGCAAAACCAAACCCATCTAATTCGCAAACTGGTATTGATGGTTCTGGCGGAGAAGAAGAGATTAGTTTTTTAGATAATACGATGCGTCATTTTGTAATTGGTGCAGAATTGTTTCCTTCGAGTGCTTTTAATCTTCGTTTGGGTTATAATTTAAGACGTGCAAAAGAATTGCAGTTGAATGATGTAAGAACGTTTGCTGGGTTTTCAGCAGGTTTTGGATTAAAGATGCGGAGAATAAAATTAAATTATGCATTTACTAAATACCATCCAGCAGAAAACACAAGCACATTTAGTTTGCTAATTAATTTTGGTGACAATTAAATAAACACATGAAAAAAATAACAATATCGATAGACGGGTTTTCATCAACTGGAAAAAGCACACTTGCCAAACAATTAGCGCGTAAATTGAAATATGTGTATGTAGATACTGGTGCAATGTATAGAGCTGTTACTTTATTTGCAATGAAGCAGGGGTTTATTGATGATAATAATTTCAACATTGATTTGTTAAAAGAACAATTAGATGCTATAAAAATTCATTTTGTTTATAATGAAAATAAAAGGTTTGCTGAAGTTTATTTGAATAATGAGAACGTAGAAAATGCAATTAGAGAAATGGAAGTTTCTCAATTGGTAAGCCAAGTTTCTACCATTGCTGAAGTTCGAACTAAACTGGTTGAGCAACAACAAGAAATGGGGAAAGATGGTGGTATAGTTATGGACGGAAGAGATATTGGTACGGTTGTTTTTCCTGACGCTGAATTAAAGTTTTTTATGTCTGCTTCTTCTGATAAACGTGCTTTGCGTCGTTATAAAGAGTTGCTTGATCGTGGTGATAAAAATATTACCTATGCTCGTGTTTTAAAGAATGTAGAATCAAGAGATTATATAGATTCAACGCGCGAACATTCACCATTAAAAAAAGCAGCGGATGCTATTGAAATTGATAATTCTGATATGGGGTTAGAAGAACAGTTTGATAGAGTTTATAACTTAGTATTAAGGTATATTTAAATATTTATGAGTTTGTATTGAAATTTTCCATGTTGGATTTTTCATTACAAAATCAACAATTAAAGGAGTCATTTTTTCTTTGTTACTCCATTCAGCTTGTAAAAATAATTGACAATCACTACCGACTTTTGCTGCTTGTTCTTCAGCAAATTTAAAATCACTCTTGTTAAAAACAATTACTTTTAGTTCATCTGCTTTTTCTGAAACTTCTTGAAGCGGTAATTTCATTTTTTTAGGGGATAAACAAATCCAATCCCAATCACCAGATAATTTATAGGCACCAGAAGTTTCAATATGAGTTTTAATATTTTTTTGTTGTAAACTTTTAGTCAAACAATTCATATCCCACATTAAAGGCTCACCACCCGTAATTACAGCAATGTCAGAGTGTTTTTTAGCGTTTTCTACAATAATGTCTGTTAATGTTGGTGGATGCAAACTAGCATCCCAACTTTCTTTAACATCACACCAATGACAACCAACATCACAACCGCCAATTCTAATAAAATAAGCTGCTTTACCAGTATGATATCCTTCTCCTTGGATGGTGTAAAATTCTTCCATTAAAGGTAACATTTTACCTTCGCTTACTAATTGTGTTGTCCGTTTGTCCACTTTCTGAAATTATTAGGCAAAGGTATGACTTCTTTAATTTTATACTTTAAAAGTTTTGGAGTATTTTTAACAAAAATATATCTTGATGAGCCAAAAAGACACTTTTTTAGAATTTATAAATAATGGTTATAAAACCAAAGGCGATTTTTTGACTCTCGGAGCCGCCATGTTGGGTGAAGAAACAATAAAAGATGCCTTCGTAAAAATCCCTTTAAAAACAATTAATCGACATGGTTTAATTGCAGGCGCAACAGGTACTGGAAAAACAAAAACTTTGCAAGTATTTGCAGAAAATTTATCTGATAAAGGGATTCCTGTTTTGTTGATGGATGTTAAAGGAGATTTGAGCGGTTTGGCAAAAGCGAGCCCAGGGCATGCTAAAATTGATGAGCGTCATGCTAAAATTGGAATTCCGTTTGAAGCAAAAGAATTTCCAGTAGAAATACTAACTATTTCTGAACAAGATGGAACTAGATTAAGAGCTACCGTTTCTGAATTTGGACCAACATTATTATCGCGAATTTTAAATCTATCTGAAACTCAGAGTGGTATTGTAGCGGTCCTTTTTAAATATTGTGACGATAAAAAAATGCCATTACTAGATTTAAAGGATTTCAAAAAAATATTGCAATATGCTACCAATGAAGGTAAAAAAGAGTTGGAATTGGATTATGGTAGAATATCAACATCATCAACCGGTTCTATACTTAGAAAAATCATAGAAATTGAACAACAAGGAGGAGATTTGTTTTTTGGGGAACGTTCTTTTGATGTACAAGATTTGGTTAGAATAGATGAAAATGGAAGAGGAATGATTTCAGTTTTAAGGTTGACAGATATCCAAGACAAGCCAAAACTATTTTCGACTTTTATGTTGCAATTGTTGGCAGAAATATATTCAACATTCCCAGAGCAAGGTGATAGCGACAGACCAGAATTAGTATTATTTATAGATGAAGCACATTTGGTGTTTAAAGAAGCTTCAGGTGCGTTAATGGATCAGATTGAAAGTATTATTAAACTAGTTCGTTCTAAAGGTGTTGGTATTTATTTTGTCACTCAAAACCCAAAAGATATTCCATCTTCTATATTATCTCAATTAGGTTTAAAAATTCAACATGCGCTCCGTGCTTTTACAGCAAATGATAGAAAAGCAATTAAGCTGACTGCAGAAAACTACCCAGATTCTGAATATTATGATACTGCAGAAGTATTGACTAAATTAGGGATTGGAGAAGCATTTGTTTCATCATTAAACGAAAAAGGAATACCGTCGCCATTGGCAAGAACAATGTTAAGAGCGCCAATGAGTAGAATGGATATTTTAACTCCAAAAGAAATTTCAGATCAAATTTCAAAATCTAAAATCGCATCAAAATATAACGAAGTAATTGATCGAGAAAGTGCTTATGAAATACTAAATGATAAAATTTCGCGAGTTGCATCACAAGAAAAAGAAGCGGAAACGTATAAAAGGACACAAAAAGTAAAAACATCAACACGAAGAAGCAGTACAAGAATGAATCCGATACTTAAAGTTGTAACGAGCGCAACTTTTATTAGAGGTTTCTTTGGGATATTGAAAAAAGTAATGAAATAAATAGGCTAGAAAAACGTTAGTAAGCCATCAAATTAAATCAACTGCTTAATGAATAAATTAAAAACTATTGCGTGTCTATTATTAATAGGTATTCTATTTGTCCAATGTTCAAAAGACTCTTTTTTAATTGAAAAAAATAACGTAGGACTTCTTTCAAATATTGCTATTATTGGCGATATTGAATCTATTTTTATAAACGATTCCATCGTAAAAAACTTAAGTGAAGGAGATTTAGGAGGAAAAAATTCTAGGTATTTACAAGATAACGATGAATATTTAGTGTATTCAAAGGAGGGAAAACATTTATTGACAATTGTTCCAAAAAATAAACACGATTCCATTTCAACAATTAAATATGTTGAAATTATGAATCCACAATTTAAAACAGAGAAAGGCTTGACTTTAAACTCGCCTTTTAAAGATATAAATGTGAATTATAGAATAAATAAAGTGGAAGCATCTTTATATTCTGCAACTTTGTATATTGATGAATTAAACGCTACTATAACGTTGGATAAAAATGATTTAGGAATCAATCAATTTAGTGCTGAAGAAATTAAAATTGAACAAATACCAGATATGGCTAAAATTAAAAGTATTACTATTTGGTTTGATTAATTATGTCTAAAAAATATCACATTCAAAAAAATCCATTTATTGTACCAACTACAGATGGAAAATTAATTGAAGAACATTTTGGTTTAATAAGTGTTTCTTCAGCGTTAAGTATTGCTCGTATGATTGCTCCACCAAATTGGAGCGAGCCTTTTCAAACGCCCGAATTTGAAGAATACACGTATATTATTAGTGGTAAAAAACAGTTTAATATTGATGGCGAACTAATTATTCTTGAAAAAGGTCAATCAATAAAAATTGAAAAAGGAGTTAGAGTCCAGTATTCTAATCCGTTTGAAATTGCTTGCGAATACCTTTCGGTTTGTACTCCCGCTTTTTCTATTGATTTAGTTCATAGAGAGGAATAGTGTTAATTTACTCTTGAATTTTATTTTTGGAAAACCTCGTGTTTTAGAACAGAAACCTAAACTATTTTTTACCGCAAGCCAACAACGTGTTTTTTAATAACATTGCAATAGTCATCGGTCCAACACCTCCTGGAACTGGAGTTATAAAAGCAGATTTTGGGCTCACACTTTCAAAATGCACATCACCAGCCAAACGATAACCACGTTTTTTGG
>CAZUFO010000123.1:0-5293 GCA_964619615.1 uncultured Lutibacter sp.
AACTTCCATAATGTCTTTGTTTCATTTTCTTTTGTTTTACATCATTAGAAATTGTAGGTTTTCAAATTTCAATTATTAAACAGTAGTTTTAACTGAAGATGGCCCTGTTATAAAGCCCTGAATCAAAAATGCTAATAACATAACAATTGCACAACCAATTAAATTCAGCCATAAATAAGGCAACCAATCCATCCGGTAGATAATAATAATGATAATTTGGGTGATAATTGCTGCAATAAAAACTGCATTTCCTTTAACAAATTTAAAGAAAAACGCCAATAAGAAAATCCCTAAAATATTTCCATAAAAAATAGATCCTATAATATTAACTAACTGAATAAGGTTATCAAATAAATTTGCAACACTAGCAATTGAAATCGCAACAATACCCCAAGCCAACGTAAACCATTTTGAGGCTTTTACATAATGAGCATCACTACGCTTTCCCTTTACATTTCTTTTATACAAATCTAACGCTGTGGTTGATGCCAAAGCATTTAATTCAGATGCTGTTGATGACATGGCTGCTGATAAAATTACCGCCAAAAGCAGTCCTATTAAACCGCGAGGTAAATTATTTAAAATAAAATGTAAAAACACATAATCTTTATCATTCGATTCAACTTTTGTTGATGCCTTTTTAATAAGTTCTTTGGCTTGTTCTCTAATAACTTTATCCTTAATTTCAATCGTATTTAAAGCTTCTTTCTTATCGCTAATATCTTCATTAAGCAACAATGCAAACTTATCCTTTTCTAAGGCTTGATGTTTTTTTTCTAAAGCTAAATATTCATTAGCATAACTTGTTTTTATAACTGCTTCTCTAGCTTCTGGATTAAAATTTAATGGAGAGGCATTAAACTGATAAAAAACAAAAACCATTACACCAACCAACAGAATAAAAAATTGCATAGGGACTTTTAACAATCCGTTAAAAATCAATCCCATTTGACTTTGCCTAACGGTTTTACCTGTTAAATAACGCTGTACTTGGCTTTGATCGGTACCGAAATATGAAAGCATCAAAAAAGTTCCACCTAAAAATCCTGTCCAAATAGTATATCTATTGCTTAAATCGAAGGAAAAATCTATAATATCCATCTTGCCACTCGCACCTGCAATTTCTAATGCTTTTGAAAACGAAATATCTTGTGGCAACTGGTCTAAAATCATATAAAATGCAACAAACATCCCAACAAATATAATTCCCATTTGTTGCTTTTGGGTTACATTTACGGCTTTTGTGCCCCCTGAAACTGTATATATAATTACTAGAGTTCCGATAATAATATTTAGCTGAATTAAGTCCCATCCTAAAACTGCTGAAAGAATAATTGCAGGAGCAAAAATGGTAATCCCAGCGGCAAGACCTCGTTGTACTAAAAATAAAATGGCGGCTAATGTCCTTGTTTTTAAATCAAACCTTGTTTCTAAATATTCATAGGCGGTATAAACTTTTAATTTATGATAGATAGGAATAAATACCAAACAAATGATAACCATCGCAATTGGCAACCCAAAATACAGTTGCACAAATCCCATTCCATCATTAAATGCCTGACCTGGTGCCGATAAAAATGTAATAGCACTTGCTTGTGTTGCCATTACCGACAATCCTATTGTCCACCATTTACTTTCACTACCTCCTTTTATAAATTCTTCAACATTTTTACTGCTATTTCGTGTTTTATAAACTCCAAATAAAACAATAAATAAAAGCGTAGCCGAAAGCACAATCCAATCTAATACTTGCATAATTATTTGGTGTTAATTAGAATAATATGAAGTAATAAAATAGAACATTGCAATGTAAGCAAGGTTTATAATCAAAACGACGCTGTACATTTTTTTCCAAACATATTTTTGTTTAGCCATAAGGTGATATTTTTTGATGTTTAATTGTTACCTTGTAATGTTCTCGATACAATTTTTTCTAAAGTCAAAATTACTCGAACTAACGACAATTACAATTATTAATTCTTCTTTTTTAATTCTTCATTATTTTTCCCAATCGATAATAAGTTGGTATAGATTCTATACGCTCCAGAAACTCCTGCTGGTAGCTCTCTAAAAAAACTAAGACCCGTATAAATAAAGTATCCTTTGCCGTATTTTGCAATCAATAAACTTCCTTTTTCCGAAGGTTTCCCTTTATCGTTCATAGATAATATTGGTGTAAATTCATCACTCCATTCTTCAGGAAAATACAGCCCACGTTCTTGAACCCAACCTTCAAAATCTTTGTTGGTGATTTGATTTGGGAATTGCATTACTTCATGATTAGGTCTCAAAATTTTTACTTCCGAATTTTCATCAGTTACTCTACCTCTACCTAATTTTAAACTAATTGGCGAAACTTCATCAACTTTTAATTGACGACTGGTATTGTATTGCACTAGCATTGTTCCTCCATTTCTTACATATTGATGTAACTCATCTTGATAATACTTCGTTTTATCATTGGTATTGTAAGCTCTTACTCCAATAATTATTGCGTCAAAATTTTTGATTCTATCTAAGGTTATTTCATCTTCATTTAACTCAACAACCGTATAACCAACCTGGCGTAAACTTGCAGGTATTTCGTCACCAGCACCCTGAACATAACCAATTAGTTGTCCTTTTTTCTGAATATCTAACCGCACTATTTTACTTTCAGAAGGCATTAAAACTGTTTGAAATGGAATATGATCGTACTCAATTTCTTTCAATGCATCCGTATAAACTTCCCCATTAATTTCAACCATTGGGGTGATCAATCCTTCACTTTGATTGTTTGGAGGAGTAACCTTAAACGCTACCGTTTGTTCTGCTCCTTTTTTGTCAATTGAAACAATATGATATTTTGGTGAAACGGTCCAATCCTTAGGATATGCTAGTTTAACTTTACCGCTAATATTCGACTTTCCTGCTTTTATTTTAACAGTAACTTGTTTTGGTTCGTCGTTAGCAAAAATGATTACTTTATCTGTAACTGCTGAAGTAACAATTGGTACAATTTCAAAAGGTCTATACACTTCTCCTTTAACTGGATCGTTAAATTTATAGACTACATTTCTTTTGAAGTCAAAAGTGAAATCATCAATTTTAACACTAAAATTAACCGTTAATGCTCTAGGTGTTTCTGGAGTGCCAATTAATTTCTCATCTTCAACCTTATACATTCCTAACGTGCCTTTTTTAACCAACCAATACGGACTCGTATAATCCATATCAATAGGAATAATTCCGTTTAATTCAAAATTAATACGCTCATTATTAGTTAGTTCTTTGGAGTTGTAATTTGCAACATTTAGCGGTTGCAAACTAACCGTTGCTAGCGTTATACTAATATCGCTCCTATTTATTGCTTCAATAGAAACTTTAACATCACTTCCTCTAGTTGCAGTCGCTTCATTAGCTACCGCCTCTAAATATAAGCCTGTACAAGCAATTATTAACTCTTTAATTTCTTTTGATTTTTGAGTTTTCCAATACTCATTTTCTAAATCTTGAATTAATTTATATGCTTTTATCAATTCAGGCACACTTGCACTTGGATTCTTAAAATCGAAGTTGCGCTCCACTTTTTCTAAAATACTTTTAATAGCACTTCCTCCTTCTACACGTGTCCAAGTAGTATTTATGCCTTCAAAAAGATTGTTTGGATCTTTAGGTAAATCGCCTTTTATAATTTCTAAATATTCGATTTGTTCCCCTCTTGAACCAGTACTACCAAAACCTTGACTTTTATGCATGCTTCTGCTTAAACTAGAAATTTCATTATTGGATAATCCCAATGAAGAATAGTATGTGCCAATATCGAAACTTAATAATTTAGACTTATCTGCCTTTTTAAAATTTTCTTCAGTTCCATAAAACCGCCAATACGTATTAAAAAATTCTCGTTTTGGTTGCCAAACCTCAACATATTTTAACTGCTCTGGGTATTTTGTTGCATCGCCTGCCAAATCAAAAGCCAGCACACTTAAAACAGCGGAAGACGTGTGATGCCCATGTGTGGTTCCAAACGTTTTTTTCTTATGATTAAATCTGTTGATAATAATATCTGGTTGAAATTTTCGAATAGCCAAAACAACATCACCTAAAACGGCTTCTTTATTCCAAATCTCTAAAGTCTCATTTGGATGTCTTGAATATCCAAAATCATTTGCACGTGTAAAAAACTGCTCGCCTCCATCTGTTCTTCTTGCCACCAATAACTCTTGAGTTCTAATAACACCTAGTAACTCCCTAATTTCTGAACCAATTAAATTCTGACCACCATCACCTCGTGTTAACGATAAATAACCAGTCCTTGCTTTTACATCATTGGCTAAATAAGAAATTAAAGCGGTGTTTTCATCATCAGGATGTGCCGCAATATATAATGCAGATCCTAAAAAGTTTAATTTTTTAATTGCTTCATAAATTTCAGAAGAAGTTAGTTTTTGAGGTCTTTGTGCGGTTGATAAAATGGTAAGAGATAAGAATAGAATAGGTAAAAATCGATTCATCTGTAATTGTTTAGTTAATAACAAAACTAAATATTAATAATCAATTGAATATTTAACCTGTAAAACTTAACATTTATTTGTGATTTATTTACTTTTAAAATTATGTAAAACATTGAGAATTAATTCGCTAAAAAAAATACACATTTGTTTATAAGTTCTTTTTTGTATCACAGTATTTTAGAATATATTTGTATTCTTACTAAAAAAATAGATAAATGAAATTTATAGTATCCAGTTCACAACTTTTAAAGCAATTACAAGTGCTTGGCGGTGTAATAAACAGTAATAACACCTTGCCAATTCTCGATAATTTCTTATTTGAATTAGACACCAATCAATTAAAAATTACAGCATCCGATTTAGAAACAACGATGAGTTCGACCATTGAAGTTGAATCAGATTCTCAAGGAGCAATTGCCGTTTCTTCTCGTTTGTTATTAGATACTTTAAAAACATTTCCAGATCAGCCGCTAACATTTAAAACGGATGACAATAGCACCATTGAAATTAGTTCTAGTCAAGGTAAATACGACATGGCTTATTTTAGTGGAGAAGAATTTCCAAAAGCAGTTGCTTTGACCTCTCCAAGTAAAACAGTTTTAAGTGGTGATATTTTGGCAACGGCTATTTCTAAAACCATTTTTGCTGCTGGTAATGATGATTTAAGACCTGTAATGAGCGGCGTCTTTTTTCAGTTTAGCCCAGAAAACTTAACCTTTGTTGCTACAGACGCACATAAATTGGTAAAGTACACAAGAACAGATGTTGTTGCAGATGAAGTTGCAGAGTTTATTATG
>CAZUFO010000124.1:0-5272 GCA_964619615.1 uncultured Lutibacter sp.
TTGCTGTTACGGGTATTAAATCTCTTTGCATAAAGTTTACTATTGGAGGCATAAAACCACCATAAGTTCCTGTTATAGACTCTAAATGCAATACCGCAGCACTACTTGGTGTTGTTGTGTTAATACCAACTTGTGCAAATGAATTTGTAGCGATAAACCCTAAAAAAAATAGTATATATTTCATCTGTAATTTGTTATTCTATTATTCTTAAATAATCCGCTACTCTAAACCGTATCTATTGCGGAGTATAGCAGTTTTTTGCATTTTTAATATTTGGTTTCAAAGCACAAATATACAGGAATAATCGTAGTAAGAACTACCCGTTGTGCATTAATAATTACATATAAAAAGTTGTTCATTGACTCATTAAAGTTGTAATATTTATTTGAATATCAAATAATTAAATACATGAACAACTTTAAAGCGAATTACAATAAAATTTTAGAAGTATTAAAGCCTATTACTGAAAAAGAACATTTTTTAAATGCACAACGGGTTGATGTTATTCTATTGCTGTTAAAATTTCTTTTATTAAATCGTTATATGCTTTGTAATTCAATTCAAATTCCACCACGTTTTGATTTTCCCCTTTTTTAACAGGACGTTCATTCAGCATCTCTTTTAATTTACTGTAGGTAACTCCCATTCTAACAATTACCAAATCTTTAGACGGAATAACAATTACTTTTTGCCCTTGATATCCACCCGCAAAAAAAGCATCCGTTGGAGTGTCTGGCATTTGACCGCCAGCATTTAACCAAAACTGTGCCCCATACACCCCTTCTGAAGTATTCGTTGGAGTTGTTACATAGTTTACCCATTTTTCGCTAATTATTTGCTCTCCATTCCAATTCCCTTTATTTAAATACAGTAATCCGAATTTTGCCCAATCTCTTGTAGTTGCCCAAGCGTAAGATGAGCCAACGTAATTCCCTTCTAAATCTGCTTCCAAAAGCATGGAATGCATCCCAATTTTATCAATCAAATCTAAATACCAAGCATCTAAATATTCTTGATGTGAAGTGTATTTTGTACGCAATAATCCAGATAATAAATTTGTTGTTCCTGAGGAATAATACCAACTTTCATTAGGCTTTCCTACCAAAGGTTTATGAATTTGAGATTTAGTCATATCCGATTCTAAATACAGCATTTTGGTTACATCGGAAATCTTAGTGTAATCTTCTTCCCATTCCAAACCACTGTTCATTTGCAATAAATTATTGATAGTAATTTTAGAGCGCTCATCATTTACCCACTCATCAAATAAAGACGATTCTTCTACATCTAATTTTCCTTGTAGATCTAATACTCCAAACATAGTACTGACAATACTTTTAGCCATAGACCAACCCAAAATACTTGAATTTTCATCAAATCCATCGATATATTTTTCTGCAATAATTTGATTTTTATATACTATTAATAAAGATCGTGTTGTATTTCCGTCAGCATTTTTAGCAAAATAATCATTAACTACATTTTCTAATTTATCATAATCTATAGTAGAAAAAACAGTGTCTTTTTGAGGCAAGTTTCCATACGGAAACGATAATTTTTTTGATGATTTATTTCTATTCGGAATTAAATATGGAGCATTTTCATCGTAATCTTTTGTGGTAACAACAGTTCCCAACCCTTCTCTATAAACTGCCGTTCTTTTTTGAAATCCAAATACATTTGTTGTAACTGACTTGTTATCAAAATTAACTTCATTTGTAGCCCAAGTAATTGGAGAAAAATTACTGTCAGAACCTTCAATAGAACGTTGTGTTCTATCTCCAACAAAAACTCCAGAAGCGACCCATTTTGCAGAAAGCCCTGAAATAAGCACCAATTTTTTATAATTCTGATACGCAAAATAGCTGATTCCTAAAAAAAGAAATAAAAGAAAATATTTGATAAATTTTTTCATTGTATAATGGTTCTTTTATAGTATCACTTCTACTCCGCTCAGTGACCAGTAATTTAACAGACACTGAGTTGTTCCGATAAATATCGGAGCGAAGTGTTTATTTCAAAATTAATAATTTCATCATTTCACGCGCTGCAACTTCTGCTTTTAGTTTTATAAAATCACGCGCTGTTTCATCACCAATTTCATAAGTAATTGACTCTGCATTAAACTGGTTGAAGAACCATGCTTTAGAAATTGGTTGCCCAATTGCAAAAGGCTGATCATCTGGCGTGTAATTAGGTATTGCAGTATCTATTCCGCTAATCCAATAATCTTTAAACGGATAAATAACAGAGTGCAAATCATCCGTAAAACTATAGTATAAATCTTTTTGAGTTGAATGGAAATCCAATCCTAAAATTACTTCGTTTTTTGATTTATTGGTTACATCAACAATATAATTAACAATCGTATTCACTTCTGTTTGTCTGTAATACGCCCAATCTCTATTTAAATCTATTCCACCTGTATTATGTCGCCAATGTCCTAAATCTACACCATCAGGATTTATCATTGGAAAGACTAAAACACGGTATTTATTTCTGAAATCAACTGATAATCTACTATCATTCAATATCTCTTCAACAAAAGATTGCATTGCCAAATAACCCGTTACTTCTGGTGGATGTTGACGGCTAATAATTACAATTACATCTTTCTTTTTAGCAGCATCATTAAAAATATCTAAGGCTATTAAATCACGATTTAATTTACTTTTTCCAATCACACTAAACCGAACATCGTTATGAGTCGCTAATGATTTTGCCCAATTAGTTGCATCTGTTGAGGTATTTAATTCTTGCGCAGCAACCCACAATTTGTTTTCATCGATTGTCAAACTTAATTCTGCATTAACTCCATTATCAATCAATTTAAATTTTGTACTGTCAATTGGCGTCCAATTTTTACCGTCTGAACTTATCTTTGGCCAATATCTATGCTTTGCCACTGGATAGTTCAATTGCAGTTTTATTTCTGATTTTTCTTTCGCCCATATTCTAAAAGCATAGTACGGACTGTCATTAATCGGTTCATTTTCGGGCAAAATAGTTACTTGAAAAGTTGATTCATCAATCTTTTTAAAATCGTTTAAACGAGCTCCATCAAATAAATTATCAGCAAAAACTGTCTCGTCAATAATATATTCTTTTTTCTCTTGATACGTTATTTCTCTAGTTGTGGTGTCCTTCGGGTCAGGAAGTTCAAACGTTTGTAACTTACTACTTCCGCAACCAATTAGTAATACTGATAAGATTACAATTAGAACCGTATTTTTTATGTGTGATTTTTGCATTATTGAAATTATTTTTTAGTGTTTTAATACTAACAAAAATAGCACTTATTTTGTAGTTTTGTAACAAGAAAACGACTGAAGAAAAATAGTATGTTAGATATCGATAAAATACGTGCAGAATTTCCAATTTTAAAGCGAACCGTTAATGGAAAACCATTGGTGTATTTAGACAATGCAGCCACATCACAGACACCACAAATTGTAATTGACTCTATTGTAGATTATTATTCGAACTACAATGCGAATATTCATCGTGGTGTGCATACGCTAAGTCAAGAAGCAACGGATAAATACGAACAAGCTCGTTTTAAGATTCAAAAACACTTTAACGCCAAAAAACCATATGAAATTATCTTTACATCTGGCACAACACATAGCATCAATATTATCGCAACTGGGTTTGCATCTATCTTAAAAAAAGGAGATGAAATTATAGTTTCTGCGTTAGAACACCATTCTAATATTGTGCCGTGGCAAATGTTATGTGAACAAACTGGTGCAATGTTGAAGGTAATTCCGATGAACGAAGATGGAGAATTAATCATATCTAAATATGATGAACTACTATCAGAAAAAACGAAATTGGTGTTTGTAAATCATATTTCAAATGCACTTGGAACCATCAACCCAATTAAAGAAATAATTGATAAAGCTCATAAAGTTGGTGCCGCTGTTTTAATTGATGGTGCGCAAGCGTGTCCGCATATTAAACCAGACGTACAAGCCTTAGATGCAGATTTTTATGTGGCATCAGCTCATAAAATTTACGGCCCAACTGGAGTTGGTATGTTATATGGAAAAGAAGAATGGTTAAATAAATTACCGCCATATCAAGGTGGTGGAGAGATGATAAAAGAAGTGACTTTTGAAAAAACCACCTATGCAGATTTACCTCATAAATTTGAAGCAGGAACGCCAAATATTTGTGGCGGAATTGCTTTTGGAGTTGCTTTGGATTACGCTAATTCTATTGGTTTTGATGCCATTGAAAAACGAGAATCTGAACTTTTAGAATACGCAACAAAGCAATTATTAGCCATTGAAGGACTTAAAATTTATGGAACTACAAAAAACAAAACTTCCGTAATCTCTTTTAATATTGAAGGAATACATCCGTACGATATCGGGAGTATTGTTGATAAATTAGGGGTTGCCGTTAGAACCGGTCATCATTGCGCACAACCAATTATGGATTTTTATAAAATTCCAGGAACTGTTCGCGCTTCTATTTCGTTTTACAACACAAAAAATGAAATTGATGTCTTGGTAAATGCTGTTAAAAAAGCAAAGATGATGTTGAGTTAAAAAAGGCTTTTAGGTTTATTCACATAACCTTCATCAATTTTTAAAGTTTTTAGTTTAGTTCCTGCAACAGCTAATTGATCGCAACGTTCATTTTGCGGATGATTATTATGCCCTTTTACCCATTTTAGTTTTACGGTATGCTTTTTATATTGAATCAAAAAACGTTTCCATAAATCTGAGTTTTTAACATCTTTAAATCGTTTTTTTTGCCAGCCTATTATCCATTTTTTTTCAACAGCGTTTACTACATACATAGAATCTGTAAAAACAGTTATTACCACATTACTGATTGTAATTCTTTCAAGGGCAACGATAACAGCCATTAATTCCATTCGATTATTCGTAGTTAATTTATAACCATCAAAAAAATCTTTTTTATAGGTTTTTCCAACCCATTCCATTACAATACCGTAACCTCCTTTTCCAGGATTTCCACTACAAGCACCATCTGTATATATGTGTATTTTTTCTTTATTCATTCTCTAAAATTATTTTTTCAAGAGCTCTTGGGAAATGTTCAAATTCTAGCGCGTGTATTTTTTGTGCAACATCATCTGGAGTATCAGATTTTAACACTTCTGTTTTTGCTTGAAAAATAATAGCACCTTCATCATAATTTTCATTTACATAATGTATTGTAATTCCAGTTTCCTTTTCTTGATTTTCAACAACCGCTTTATGAACATTCATTCCGTACATTCCTTTTCCTCCATAT
>CAZUFO010000125.1:0-5266 GCA_964619615.1 uncultured Lutibacter sp.
CTTGTTTTAAAAATAACCCTGCAATATCTCCTTTGGAAATTTTATCTTTTCTACCTCCAGAAACAAATACAGTCTGCCAAAAAACAGGCTTCCGAACTGCTTGTTTAGAAATATCTTGCACTTCAGCATTTCTGATAAAATCTGGTAATGCCTCGTCCTTCCATTTGATTACATACGCAGTTCCTTTTGCAGCCACACGTGCAGTACGCCCATTTCTGTGGATGAACTCTTCCTTAAACATAGGCAGTTGATAATGAATAATAAATTTCATTTCTGGGACATCAATTCCTCTTGCCGCCAAATCAGTAGCAATCAACAATTGATTCGTTCCATTTCTGAATTTTATCAACGAACGTTCTCTGTCTTTTTGCTCCATTCCGCCATTAAAACAACCGTGTTTGATGCCTTTACTTTCTAAAAAAGAACTTACACCCTGAATGCTGTCTTTTAAATTACAGAAGATTATTCCTTGTTGCTGACCAATATGATTTAGTAAATGTAGTAGCGTATTCAATTTGTTTTTACTGGGTGAAATCACTGTTTTTACCGTCAGTTTTGAAACGTGTGTTCCCAAGTAACTAATCGTTTTTGGGTTTTCAAGTCCAACAAAATCTGGAATTTTAACCCCTTGTGTTGCGGATGTTAAAATGCGCTTATTCAAGTTTGGCAATTGCTTGATAATTCCTGTCATATCATATTCAAACCCAACTTCTAACGATTTATCAAATTCATCTAAAATTAATGTTTTAATACTTTCCTTTGAAAAACGATTGTTACTAAAGTGATCTGCAATCCTACCAGGAGTACCAATTAATATTGCTGGTACATGTTTTATCTCAATTTTATCTTTAGACATTGATCTACCACCATACACTGCATTTACTTTATAACCAGATCCCATAGAACGAATGACTTGTTCTATTTGAATCGCCAATTCTCTTGAAGGAACCAAAATTAAAGCCTGAATTTCTTTACTATCTCTATCCAACATTTTTAGCAGAGGCAATGCAAACGCCAAGGTTTTTCCTGTTCCCGTTGCTGATAAAATAACAGTATTGGCATTGGAATCAATAGTCGTTAACGCCTCTTCCTGCATCGGATTTAACGCTTCTATATTTAATTTATGTAGTATTTCTTCTTGTCCCTTTTGTTGGTTTGCCATGGCATTAAAGTTTTACCAAAGCATTACTTTTTTGAGTTTAGTAATCAAAGGCTATTATTGAGTTGATAAAAATAATCTTAATAATTGGTAATAGAACGCGTTTCTAAGAAAACAATTAAGCCATTACCTCTGCTTTTTTAATTTTTCTATAAATAAACGAATTAAAAATATTTCGTCTTCCAAAATTATTTAAAGATTTACTACCAGCAAATTTATTAAAGAGTTTATGGTTTACACCAAAATACTCATAGGTGTTACCATCTGTAAAAGTAACTTCTAAACGCATACTTTTATGCTGAAAATCTGCTACTTGCGATTCTAAAATAGTACTCGTATATTCCTCTGAATTCGATTCTTTAGTTTCTGGAGCAATACTCACTAAAAAGTGATAGCCATCTATAACCTCCAAACTTTTAATACCAGCCTCCTCTTTTTCATTTTCATTTTGAAATTTATCTGGGTGATATTCTTTCACTAAACCTCTGTAGGTTTTTTTCAATTCCTTTAGATCGATAGTTCCTTCTACCTTAAACAGTTTTTTGTATTGATTGATGCGCTTCATAAAAAATGATTTCAAATTGGGCGCAAAAGTACTCTTATTCTGTGGATTATAATATGAATATCCAATTATTTAAATTCGCTTTATCTACGTTCAATCTAATCCACCTCCAACTTATACCCTACGCCATGAACATTTGTTAATTTTATAGAAGTATCGTCTTTTAATTTCTTTCGCAATTTTGAAATATAGGTATCCAAACTTCTTCCGACAACAACTCCGTTATCTTCCCAAACTTTTTTCATCAATTCCTCTCGCTTAATAATTTGATTTGGCTTCGAAATAAATATAGCTAACAATTCACATTCTTTTTTAGAAAGAGGAATCTCAATTGCCGATTTCACCAATTTATGCTGCATGGGATAAAATTGAAAACTACCAATTCTGTCATATTTTTCAGAACTTAGCTTCCCTTTATCAAGTTTCTTCCTTTTATAAAAACGAAATTGTATTAAACCAAAAACAATAAAGATTAATAAAAAGACACGCAACTTCATATTTGCAACAACGTCTGTTTTATCTGTAAAGCGTACCTCAATAAAATAGCATTTTTTTGGTAAATAGCGCCCTCTACATGGAATAATACTATTCGCTTCGGCATCCTTAACTTCGTAGCTATACGCCACTTCTTCATCTGTACATTGATAAACTTCTATGCGATAAAATTTTGGAAGGTCAAATTTTCGGAAACTCTCTTTAACTATAGTAACCAAACTATCTGGCTCAAACGAGAATTCATTTTCAAAAGACAATCGATATTTTTCTTTTTCCAATGCAACAACAGGTAATATTAAAGAGGTTGAATCATTACTGGAAAGCAATAATTGGTTCCCTATATCACGAAAAGAAATTTTTACGATTTCTGAAAACTCCTCATTTTCAGCATCAGAATTAAAAAAAAGTGAAGTAGCAACTAAAACTATTGCCAAGACTATAAATGAATAAATAAATTTTCTGTTCATAATTACTGTAAATAACATACAATTATATGACTTTTTACAACTGTTGACACTTCTTTTACATTCTTTTGACATATTTTTTGAAAAGCCGAATTAGTTTTACCAAAGAATTTAATCAACATAAAAAACATTTAGAAAATGAACAAGTTAATTACAATTATGGCATTATTCCTTAGCTTAGGAATTGCTACAGACAATTTATCGACAGTTACCACAACTGGTGTTACAAAAACGGAAATCACTAGTATAGAAAACACATCCTTTAAAAACGAAACATTAACCTTAATAGATGAACTTTATGACCTTAAAATACATGTAGAAACTACAGATATCAATTCACATAATTTAGTCATTTCTATGGTGTTAAAGAATGATAGTTATTATGTATCTCCTAATGCTAAACGTGCGTTTACAGGTAAATTTACTTTGACGTTTGGAACTGATGACAAACTCTCATTTGGTGGAAGTATAATAGAAACACCTCGCTCTGTTGAAGAAATTGATTTGCATCCCTTTGTAAGCGGAACTATAAATTGGGTACGGATAAATACAATTTATAAGCAGCCATTAAAATTAAAATCTAATGATAATTTTGAATTGTTTGGAAGACTACGGTTTACGATTGAACCACGCTGTACATTAGAAGAAATCCCTTTTACAATATCATATCAAAATGGCGTAATGAAACTAATTCCTTCAAACTGTTAAAAAAAATAAGAATCTTTAATTTATAAATATTAAAAGAACAATGAGAATACAAAAAAAAACAACCCTTAAGTTTCTTTTCCTAGGAATCTTCGCACTAATAACTACCATAAACTTCTCTTGTGCACAAAACAAAACAGCCTCGATTTCTAAAGCAACTAAAATAGAAGAAATAGTGAGATTATACTCAGATTACGGAGGCTTTAACGGTTCCGTTTTAGTATCGTATGAGGGTGAAGTTATTTATAAAAATGGATTTGGGTTTGCCAATATGGAATGGGATATTCCTAATGAAGTTAATACCAAGTTTATGATTGCCTCTATAACAAAACAATTTACAGCACTATTAATTTTGCAATTGGTTGCCGAAAATAAATTGGAATTACACAAACCTATCTCTATATATTTACCAGATTATCCGAAAGAAAATGGTAATCAAATAACAATTCACCATTTACTTACACATTCTTCAGGATTAGGAAATAGTGATGAAAAGCACAATAAACCTAAAGATATGGTACGTCAGTTTGCAGAAATACCGTTAAAATTTCCACCAGGAGAACGATTTGAATACAGTAATTCTGGTTACACACTTTTAGGCTACATTATTGAAACCATAACTAAGAAATCATACGAAGACGTTTTAAAAGACAAAATTTTCAAACCTTTAAATATGAAGAGTTCTGGTTTTTATAAGCATAGACCCATCATAAAAAATATGTCGTCTGGTTATTATAGATGGTATGGAAATTACTTTGATGAAGATCATTCCGATGAATCATCTGCTTATGCAGCAGGAGCAATATATTCAACCGTTGAAGACATGTTTCTTTGGGATCAAGCAGTAAATACAGAAACCTTGTTGCCTGAAAAATATTTGGAGTTACTTTTTGAAAAACATATTGTTGACTCTAATGCACATTATGGTTATGGCTGGGAACTTAGAGATAAACCCATTGGTAATACATCAGAAACGGTTGAAACTATAGGTCATAGTGGTTCTATTGGTGGCTTTCGTTCATTATATACTAAAATCCCATCTCATGATGCTTCCATTATACTTTTAAACAATACAAGTCATTCCTTTCGCACTGCTATAACAACAGCAATAACAGGAATTTTATATAACAAATCGTATGATTTCCCTATAAAACCATTGGCTATGCTTATGGCTAAAGAAATTAAGGCTAAAGGCATTGAAAAAGGAACTCAATTTTATAAAGAACATAAGGATTTAAACGATTATTATATATCTGAACAAGAACTTATTATTGAAGGATATAAACTGCTACATGCTGGAAATGCTAAAGATGCAGCTGAAGTTTTTAAATTAAGTACCGAAGTTTTTCCAGACAGAGATAATCCGTACGATAGTTACGCAGAAGCACTTTTGATTTTGGGAGATACCATAAATTCCATCAAAAATTATAAAAAATCTGTGCACTTAAACCCTAAGAATCAAAATGGTATTAGAATACTAAAAGAATTAACTGGAAAATAAATATTTTAAAGTAAATCAAAATACTTCCTCATTTTGCTGATAACTAAATAGGAAAGTAGGTTAGTATTGGTTATCGTTATTTGCCAAATATTTAATGTTTTGGTTTGCTTCCCTTTTTTAATTTTATAGGTTATGTTTGAAATATCATTAAATTTGTAAGAAATATAACAATCAACAACTTCATACTCCCGCCCCAGGTTTTCTTTAATTATTTGAAAACTTCATACATAAGTAACCCGTTGTGCATTATAATTTAGTAAAAAAGCTGTTCATTTTCCTTTAAAAAAGTGTATATTTATTTGAATATCAAACATTTAAATATATTAACAACTTTGAAGCAAATTACAATAAAATTTTAGAAGTATTAAAGTCTATTACTG
>CAZUFO010000126.1:0-5191 GCA_964619615.1 uncultured Lutibacter sp.
AATTTAAAAATTAGAGAACGCGATATTTACGCTATTGAACCTATAATTATTGATAAAGAAAATGGCGAATACTTACGTGATTTCGGAGAGATGATATACAAATTATACCCAGAATCGCCTTTAGGAGATTATTATGTTGGCTTAGATTATGAATTACGTGGCAATTACAAACGTGCACTGGAAGCTTACAAAGAAGGTTATATGAAATTTGAAGGAAGCCCGACAGATGCAGAAAATTTCTATCAAAATGTTGAGCGTGTTGCCAAGAAAATGAAGTAGAAATTAATTTTGAATCAATCTAATTCCTTCTGCTTCTAATATTACAATCATTTTTAAACGATACAAGCCGCCAATAGCACTTTTAAAGGCTTTTTTACTCATATTCATTTGATGTTTAATATCATCTGGGCTACTTTTATCGTGCAGTGCAATAAAGCCTTCATTCTTTTTTAAGGCATCTAATATTTTAATTTCGTTTTCTACCAAAGTCTTTTTAAAACCGATAGGTTGTAAACTCACATCAATTCCACCATCATCACGCATTTTTTTTATGTAACCCACTTTTTGATCACCCTCTTCCAATTTCACAAATAATTCGTTTTTATAAAGTAACCCTTCAGTTTCTTTATCAATTAAAACGGTAAAACCTAAACGTGAAATTCTACCAATAATCAATTCAACTTTATCTCCTACTTTATAACTCATTTCTATTTATTTTAATGATTTGAAATATGACTTCAAAATTACATCATTCTTATTACTTGGAGTAAATATCTCCAAAATTTTTGATTGATCAGCATTCGCATAAAAACTATTAAGCGAATTATCTAATTCATCTAAACCTGAAACTTTTTCATATTCAAAATTATACATAGTTGCTAAATGCGCAGCTGTTAAACCATGAGGAGTTTCAAAATAAGGAAGTGCGTTTGTTTTTTGTGGACCTGGAATAAATTTAAAAATACCTCCACCATTATTATTTATAATAATGATTCTAAAATTATTTTTAATATGCTGATTCCACAATGCATTACTGTCATAAAAGAAACTAATATCGCCCGTAATAAAAACAGTCTGGCTTTCAACCACAGAAGCAGCGCCAATTGCGGTACTTGTGCTCCCATCTATTCCGCTGGTTCCTCTATTACAAAATACTTTTAAACACGATTTTAAATTATACAATTGAGAATATCTAATAATAGAACTGTTACCCAATTGCAATTGAGAATTCTCTGGAATTGAACCCAAAACGGTTTTAAAAACCTTTAAGTCCGAAAATTCACAATTAGCAATAAATTCTAAATGATTTTCAACTCTTTTCTTCTTTATTGACAACCATTTCTGTTGATAATCACTTTCTTTTTCTTCGGTTAAAAAGAAAAACTGACTAAAAAATAATTGTGGTGAAATTTTAAAATGATGGGTTAAGCAAAAGAACGTATCAAATGCCTTTTTCGAATCTATATGCCAATGATATGTAGGTTTATAATTTCTTAAAAATTGCTTCACTCTTTTAGAAACAATCATTCCTCCAAAAGTTAATAGAATTTCTGGTTTTAACTGCTCAAACTCTTCCGTTGTTAAAGGAAAAATAGCGCTATCAATTCCGTTAATAAAATGAGCGTGGTATAAATTTGAAGTCGTTTCAGTGAGTACAATAACCGACTCATCTTCAATCATCTTATTCAATTGAACTTGTAATAATTCATCAGGAAAACTTGTGCCAACCAATACCATTTTTTTAGACGAAGTATTCCAGATATCAGCAAACTTCTGCAATTCGTTAACTTCTAACGGAACTTCTTTAACTGAATTATCTATTGGTGTTAACTCCAACATTTCATCAACAATTTCATATAACGGTTCGTCAAAAGGAACGTTGATATGAACCGGACCTTTTCCTTTAATTGAAGTTTTAAGTGTCTCTTGCAATACCTCCTTATTATTGGTATTATCTTCAGATAAATTAACAGCACATAAAATATGGTTCTCAAAAACATTTTCTTGGCGGATGGTTTGTCCATCACCAATATCTATATATTTTTTGGGTCTATCCGCAGAAATAACTACCAACGGAATATCGCTATAAAAAGCCTCCGAAACTGCCGGATAATAATTCAGCAATGCAGAACCCGAAGTACAAACTACTGCCACTGGCTTTTGCAATTGCTGTGCAATACCCAAAGCAAAAAAAGCAGCACAACGCTCATCTACAATACTATATGTTTCTATTGCTGGATGGTTTGTAAAACCAATAGTTAAAGGTGCACTTCTTGAACCTGGCGATATAACAACATGCTCAATAGCATTTGCTACACATGAGGCGATAACAAGTTGAGCTAATTCGCTTTTAGGGTATTGTGGCATTTTAGTAGGTTAATTGGCTGCAAAAATACGGAAACAAATTGCATTAATAAAAGGCTTGTTTTAGGGAAGTTCGCTTTTAAAGGCTAAAGGCATTCTCACAACACCTTTTTCATCACATTTGCTTTCGCAACAGTTTCGTTCCATTCTTTTTCGGAGTCAGAATCCTTTGTGATTCCGCCGCCAATAAAAATAGTTGCTTGTTTGTTTTCTAAATCTACCTTCATGCAACGCAGGTTTACAAATAAGTCGATAGAATTACCATTCATTTCACCTAAAAAACCTGTGTAATATTCTCTATTATAATTTTCATTCTCTAAGATAAAGGCTTTTGCCTTTTCCTTTGGCAACCCACAAATTGCTGGTGTTGGATGCAGTATATTAATTAATGAAGTAACGTTTTTAATTTTTGAAGGAACACTTCCGCTAATATCTGCTCTAAGGTGTAATAAGTTTCCTGCTTTTATAGTGTAGGTTTTAGAAATTTCTAGTTCAAATCCCTTCAAATTTGACACAATAAAATCTACTACAAATTGATGCTCTTCTTGTTCTTTTAATCCCCATTTAACATTTAGACTGCCTTTGTATTCTTGTGTTGATGCCAATGCCATCACTTTAAATTTATTATCTTTAACAGCTAATAAACGCTCTGGTGTTGCACCCATCCACAATCCAGATTTTGGGTGAAACCATAAATACACAAAAGCATTTGGGTAATTATCACATAGTCTTTTAAAGGTTTCTACTATTTGAAAATCATCAATAGAAACTTCCTCTTTTCTAGACAAAACCACTTTATTCAAATCAGAATTATTAATAGCATCAATTCCTTTTTCCACCAATTTAATATGAGTGTTTTTAGCTCTTGAAATCGAACTTGATTTTGAATTTATTGCTAATTCAACATTTATGGTTTTAATTTTAAACTCTTGAATATTAGAATTTGAATACGGAATAATTAACGCTTCTTGTTTGTTATCAAAAGGAGCAAAAATAAAACCATCAATATCTAAATTGAGTGTGTTAGTTGTTGTATTATCATTTTGAAAAACTCCAGTAATAATTTCAGCATTAGGTTTTCTATAAACCACAAATGGCAGTTTATTTTCTAACGATTTTAAAACGATGTCGTTTAACTTTTTCACTCTTCTATTACTAAAATTCCAAAGAATATATAACAAACAATCTTAATTACTTTCACAAAAAAACGACGCATTTACTATTTCTTTTTTGGTAAAAGGATTGCGGTTAGTTTACATAACGAAACTAATCTCCCTTTTTCATCAGTAACTTTAACTTCCCATAAATGGGTGGTTTTTCCTTGATGGATTGGACGAGCAGTTGCTCTAACCACACCATCTCTTACGCTTCTTATATGATTGGCTGTAATCTCTAAACCTCTTACTTCGTATTTATCTAAATCAACAAAAAAATGTGAAGCAGCTGACCCTGTACTTTCAGCCAACGCAGCGGTGGCACCACCATGCAACAAACCTTCTGGTTGGTGTACTCTAGAGTTTACAGGCATTTCTGCTACAATATAATCATCACCAATTTCAACATATTTAATATTCAAGGTCTCCATTAAGGTTCCTTTCACTACGTTTTCATTTAAAAAATCTAATGTTTTTTGTTGATCCATAAATTAAAATTCTTTGCTTGTAAAAATACTACTTTATAACATAAAACTGTATTTTTGCACTATAATTCCTACTTAATGATTTACAAAATAAGAGCCATATTAGATGTTAAAAAAGATGTGTTTAGAGACATTCTAATTGATAGTTCAAATAATTTAGAAGATTTACATGCAACTATTGCAAATTCTTTTGGATTTAACGGACAAGAAATGGCTTCTTTTTACAGAACTGACCATGATTGGAATCAAGGGGAAGAAATTCCATTATTCGATATGTCGGAAGATGGTGAATCATTTTCAATGCAACAATGTATATTACTTGAAACTCTTGTAAATAAAGGTGAAAAACTAATATATGTTTACGACTTTATGTCTTTGTGGACTTTTTTTATAGAGTTATCAGAAATAAAAGAAGCTGTAAATAATACGAACTTGCCTAAAGTGGTTTTTGCCTTTGGAGATGCTCCAGAAACTGCTCCAGAAAAAGAATTTAAAGCCGAAAAATTGGATGATGGTTTTGGATTAGATGATGATCCTTTTGAAAATATGGATCAATTCGATAACATTGATGATTATGATTTCTAGTTAAATAATTCCCATAACTATTGTTGTAACAAAATTGTAACTTGGTCGTTTAATTAATACTAACCAAATTAAGTCTTACAATTGGAAACAATATTAACGCTCAAAAATCTTGATAAAAAATACGGTTCGGTTCATGCTGTAAACAACCTTTCTTTTGAAATAAAAAAAGGGAATGTTTACGGAATACTCGGACCAAATGGTAGTGGAAAATCAACCACTTTAGGAATTATCTTAAACGTAGTTAACAGAACTTCTGGCGAATACAGTTGGTTTGATGGCGTATTATCTACGCACGAAGCTTTAAAAAAAGTAGGCGCTATTATTGAGCGTCCAAACTTTTACCCATATATGACGGCTGCTCAAAACCTAACATTGGTTTGCAAAATCAAAGGGGTTTCAACTGATAAAATTGACGATAAATTAAAAATTGTAAATCTTTTTGAACGTAGAGATAGTAAGTTTAAAACATTTTCACTCGGAATGAAGCAACGATTGGCAATCGCTTCTGCATTACTTAACGATCCTGAAATATTAATTCTTGATGAACCAACAAATGGATTAGACCCACAAGGTATTCATGAAATTAGAGAAATTATAAAAGTA
>CAZUFO010000127.1:0-5078 GCA_964619615.1 uncultured Lutibacter sp.
TTGTACTTGTAACTACAACTTTTTTAATAGGAATTTGTAAAAGAATATCAGTTGATTTGAACTGTGAAACATCAGTGTTTTTATTAATTAAATTGAATTCAAAATACTGATTAGAATTTGGATAAGGCGATTTTATTATTATTTTTGAATAATCAGTATATTCTTGAATATCAAATCCGTTAGCATATTTAACTAAAGCGTTTGTTGATTTACTTGTAGTGTCTTTTTCTTTGTTATTAACACAAGAAATTAAAATAAAAAGAAGTAGTGAAACTTTTAAAACTTTCATCGTTAAATTTTATTATCTGGTTGTTCTTCAATTCTTAGATTAACTTTTATGAGGCTCAAATATAGTTAAAACTAGGTGCATTTCGCTATGGTAAATGCAACGCTTTAGGGCATCTTGCTTTATCCTCAAAAAATTAAGCACTCATGGAATGACTTTAAGTCATCCCATGAGTTGATACGATTTATACGAAGCAGACTTTTAAGTCTGGAAATCAAACCAATAGGGACTAACCCGTTGTGTTTGAGCATTGTTTTGAAGTTATTAAAAATTTCAATTAATCATTCAATTTAATCTATCAATTAAACTACATTTGCAGCGATTATGGTTTTCTATTCTTTTATCAATAAAGAAAAGAAATAATAGGGAATTCGGTGTAATACCGAAGCTGTACCCGCAACTGTAAGCTTTGTCCGATTTATTGGATGTTTACTATAAACTTTAACCACTGTGCAACTTTTATGCATGGGAAGGTACATAGTAAAACGCGAGCCAGGAGACCTGCCTAAATCACAAAACAAACTTTCGGGAGAAAAGGTTTGGTATAGATTTTCTATTCGCCAAATTTCACCTGATTTAGTATTAAATTATTAATTATTAAATCATTTTTAAAATGAAAAAAAGCACAATTTATTTGGGTATGTTAGCAACTTTACTAATTCAAAATGTTGCAAATTCCCAAGAACAACAAAAGGGAAAAGCAGAAATACTTGATGAAGTGGTGCTTTCTGACACAAAATTTGAACTGAAAAAAGAAAAATCAGGAAAAATTATTTACAAAATCACTCAAAAAGACATTCAGCAAAACGCTGGTAAAACAGTAATTGATTTATTAGATAATATTGCTGGAATTGAGATTAATGGAAATAATAATGCAGCAGGAAGTAATATTGGTATGTATATTAGAGGTGGTCGTAATCGCCAGGTTGTCGTTGCTATTGATGGAGTAGTAGTAAGTGACCCAACAGGAATTTCGTCAAGTTACAACCTGAATTTATTAGATATTAATCAAATAGAATCGATTGAAGTTTTAAAAGGTTCTTCAAGTACGCTTTATGGTTCTGGAGCTGCATCTGGAGTTATAAACATCAAATTAAAAAAAGCGACTAAAGCTCCTTTTGTATTGAATTACAATGCTAGTTTAGGCACAAATAATACGCAAGAAAACGCCTCATCAAATTTGAATGAAATTCAGCAAAGTATGGGAGTTAGAGGAACTCTAGACAAATTTAACTACCTATTAAATTATAGTTTAGCTAAAGAAGACGGAATCTCAAATGCAAATGATAAAAACAGCCCAACACCTTTTGAAACGGATGCCTTTTTAAGCAACGATTTTATGATGAAATTAGGTTATCAAGCAACAGAAAAGTTATCACTTGAAATTTTCAGTAATTACAATCAATATGATTATGACTTTGATGGTGGTGCCTATTTTGATTCAGACATAAATAAAGGAAGTGAAAAACAATTTAGAGTGGGATTAAAATCGGATTATAAATACAAGAAAGGTGCTTTGCAAATTATTGTTTCTACAGGCGATTTAACACGTGAATTTGATAGTTTTAATGGTTTTTCTGGCAATACTGATCATTTTGTATATGAAGGGAAAAGCTTGTATGCAGAAGTTATCAATAAATATAGTTTTTCTGAAAATTCTCATTTGATTATTGGATTGAATTATCAGGATTTTGATAACCAAACAACAACTCCTTTTGGTAATATTGACAAAGAAATTGCAAATTATAATACCATTGACCCTTTTGCGAGTTATGTATTTACCAAAAATAAATTCAACCTAAATGTAGGTGCTCGATTAAATAATCATAGTGAATACGGCAGCCATTTTGTATATAATTTCAACCCTTCGTATAACTTGATTTCAAATGAACAAACGAAATTTAAAGTTTTAGGGTCTTATTCTACAGCGTTTATTGCGCCGAGCACGTATCAACTATTTTCATTTTTCGGAAATACTGATTTAAATCCAGAAGAAAATGCAACGGTTGAAGTTGGGTTTGATGCTTCTTACAAAAAATGGTTGAACGCAACTGCTGTTTTCTTTTATAGAGATGAAGAAAACACCATTATTTTTGTAACAGATCCAGTAACATTTGCTGGTGGTTATGAAAACGCACTTAACAAACAAAATGCAAAGGGTGTCGAAATCACTACAAATGTAAAAGCAACTGACTTTTTAAATATAAATTTCAATTATACATTTACAGAAAAAAGTGCAGACGCTGATTATATTCCAAAGCATAAACTAAATGTTGGTTTGGGAATAGTTCCTTTTGAAAAAGCATTTATAAATATTAACTTTAAAAGTGTAGGAGAACGTACTTATTTTGATCAATGGGGTTCTTTTGGAACAGCAGGCGAAACGGTTGTTTTAAACAACTATAACTTGGTTGATTTAGGATTAAATTACACCTTTAATCACCTTACTTTATATGGTTTGTTGAGCAACGCCTTTAATGAAAATTATGAAGATGTTTTAGGATATTCAACCAAAGGAAGAAACTATAAACTTGGTTTGAAATTGAATTTTTAACGTCTTTTCGAAAGAAGTGGATACTGAGCGATTCTGATAATTATCGGAACGAAATATATTAGCGTGGCAATCTCTTAATTAAAGGGGTGTCACGTTTTTTTTCGATCTAAATATAGCAATCTAAAACAACTCTTTTACTTCTTCTTTTATAAATGCAATTCCAGTATTTGAAGGAGGTTCAGATTCAATCATTTTTTTAAGAATGGTTTCTCTTAACTCATGTGATGATTTTACTTCCTTTTCTTTAGTAGAAGAAACGATGATTCTAATAGTAGCATTTTTTGCTGCAACCAAAGCACTCCAACAAGCTGCAGATATATAAATTTGCTGCGATAAATTATGCTCAAACTCTTGCTCTATACTTATAATTAATTTTTGCGAGTACAATTCTTTACCTTCCGAAGTAGGTATAATACGAATCAATAATTTTGATGGATTGATGCGTTCCATTACCAAAGTCATACGTTCATAAGCTTGTAATCGAATGGGCAGCATTTCTTTCTTTTTATCTCTAATTAATTCAATTTGTTGACGCCTGTTTTCACTTCTTAAGTAATTGGAAAAAAGATAATAAGCAATAAATCCACTAACCAAAGTAGGGAAGGAGTATTGGAGAATTTCGAAAATAGAGTCTGACATATGTTAATTTTATAATAGGAAGTAAAAATAAACAATTAAACGATTAAACAAATCAACAATAAACATCACTCCCAAAGTACAGAAATTTTACCAATAGATTTTCTGCTTTTTAAATAATTGAGCGCATTAGTTAATTCACCAATTTTAAAAGTTTTCGCAACTTTAGGGTCTAGTTTACCTTCATTAACTTGCCGTACAACACCATCTAAACATCTTTTTAATAAATGTGGTCTGTTATCGCCAATACGCAACATATTCACTCCAATGATGGATTTTGAACTCATTATAAATTGTAATGGATGATACCATCCAAACCCGAAAACCATTTTTAACTTTTTAATAATATTCGCTTCCGTAATACTTGCGGCACCAAAAACCACCAATCTACCACCAGAACCTAACAACTTAAATCCTTTTTTAACCGATGTTCCTCCAACAGCATCAAAAACAGCATCTAAACCAATTTTTCCGTTGATTTTTTTTACTTCTTCAAAAAAATCATCTGCTCTATAATTTATAGGATAATGCACGCCAATAGATTTTAAATAATCCACTTTTTCATCCGAACCACAAGTGCCAAAAATAGTGCAACCTCTATCCAATGCCATTTGTACCAACGCAGTACCAACGCCACCAGCAGCAGCGTGAATTAAAACAGTATCTCCTTTATGTAAATGTTGCACTTCATTAAAACAAAAATAGGCAGTACAATATTGTGTGGTAAAAGCCATTGCTTTACCTGCTTCATAGTCATCTTCAATTTTTGCACATGCCAAACTATCGGAAGCAACCAATTCGGCATAACCGCCAAAACGGCTCATTGCTGTAACACGGTCGCCAATTTTTAAGTTGCCACAAGCTCCGTTGGTTTCTATAATTTCTCCAACCACATCATAACCAATAATTGCGGGTAATGGCGGACAATCTTTATAATCGCCCTGAACAGCCATAATATCTGCATAGTTTAAACCAAAGCCTTCTGTTTTTATTAAAACCTGACCTTCACTCAATGTTGGATTTGGGACTTCTTTAATTTCAAAAGCGTTTTCTATCGCTCCAAACTTTGTGAGTATTGCTGCTTTCATTTTTTATTTAGTTTTATAAAATTCTAACATTATTAATACATTGGTTTATGTATATAGTATTGGTTTTCTTATTAGTTTATATTATTTTCTATTGTTGCTAACCTTCCTGAAACTTTAATTTGTATTTCTTCAGATGGTTTTATGCATTTGAATTAACTGTTTTCTATAACTATAATTTCATCTTCACTCAAATTATATAATTCGTAAACCATTTTATCTATTTCATTATCGGTTTGTTGTATTGTATTTTGTAGTTGATTAATTTCTGTTTTGTAAGCATCAAAATAATCTTCCCACTCGTCTTGTTTTACTAGCGATAAGTTAATTTTTTGTTTCTTGAGTTCAGCAACTAATATTTTAAAATCATACTTATAAAAAGAATTTAATTTTTTACTTATTTTTTGTAGTTCAAAATTATCGGTTAAACGCTTTATAAAACGGGTGCTTTTTTCTTGTAATTCTTTATTTAAAACCAGCATTTTATCTGCTTTTTCTATTAAGGGTTGTTGGGCTT
>CAZUFO010000128.1:0-4981 GCA_964619615.1 uncultured Lutibacter sp.
GACTTTTAAAAGTCATCATCAAAAGAAATACTACCAGTTCCACCAGATTTTACGCCGGCTTTTTGATATTCAGATACTCTTTTTTCAAAGAAATTTGTTTTCCCTTCTAAAGAAATCATTTCCATGAAATCAAACGGATTTGTTGCATTGTAAACTTTTTCACAACCAAATTCTAATAATAATCTATCGGTTACAAACTCCAAGTATTGTGTCATTAATTTAGAGTTCATTCCAATTAAACTAACCGGTAAAGATTCTGTAATAAATCCTCGTTCAATATCTAAGGCGTCTGTTAAAATCTTAGTGATTCTTTCTTTTGGCACCTTATTTACTATATGATTGTTGTGTAGGTGTACCGCAAAATCGCAGTGTAACCCTTCGTCTCTTGAGATTAATTCATTAGAAAATGCCAAGCCTGGTAAAAGACCTCTTTTTTTCATCCAAAAAATAGAACAGAAACTTCCTGAGAAGAAAATTCCTTCAACTGCTGCAAAAGCAATTAATCGTTCAGCAAAACTATCGCTATCTATCCACTGTAATGCCCAATCTGCTTTTTCTTTAATCGCAGGAAAAACATCAATGGCTCTAAATAATTCGTCTTTTTCTGCATCATTCTTTACATAGGTATCAATTAATAATGAATATACTTCAGAGTGTACATTTTCCATCATTATTTGAAATCCATAAAAGAATTTAGCTTCTGAATATTGTACTTCATTCACAAAGTTTTCTGCTAAATTTTCGTTTACAATTCCATCTGAAGCTGCGAAAAAAGCAAGAATATGTTTTATAAAATAACGTTCATCATCAGTCAGTTTATTTTCCCAATCTTTAACATCTGCCTCTAAATCAATTTCTTCGGCAGTCCAAATCATTGCTTGTTGCTTTTTATACCATTCCCAAATATCATGATGTTGAATTGGGAAGATTACAAATCTGTTTTTATTTTCTTGTAAAATTGGTTCTACGTTGGACATTTGAATTGAATCTTAACTATGGTCAAAAAATTTGGTTATTTACTTCATATCGGGTGAAACAAATATTTAAAATATTAGTGAAATATGAAAGCCATACTTATTCACAATCACTACTAGTTTTTAACAAAAAACTAAGAAATTGAGGATTCAATAAAATTTTAATATTTTTTAAAGAACTGATTTTTAAATAGTTGTAAAATATTTTTGACTTTAACCATTGGCCTCATTCGGTTTTTAAATAAACGTCAGATTAGATAAAATGTTCTTTGAATTTTATTTTATTTTTTTGAAGTAAATTTTAAATTTGGGAAATCGCAATTACTTTTCCTTTTTAGATTTCAAATATTCTTCGGCTACTTTTTCTAATTCAGCATACCAATCTTCTCCAAATTTCCGAACCAAGGCTTGTTTTACAAATTTATAAACAGGCACTTGTAATTCTTTACCTAAAGTACAAGCGTCATCACAAATTTCCCATTTATGATAATTCACTGCAGAAAATTCAGAATAATCTTGGACTCTAATTGGGTATAAATGACACGATAATGGTTTTTTCCAAGTAATTTCTCCTTGATTGTATGCTTCTTCAATGCCGCATTGGGCTACATTTTTTTCATCAAAAAACACATACGCACAATCTTTATTATCAATTAAAGTAGTTTCGTATTCTCCATTTGATGTTGTAAATAAACCTTGTTCTTCAATAGCTTCAATCCCCTCTTTTCTCAAAAAAGGTTTTACCTTCGGATATATATCCATCAATATTTTTAGTTCACTTTCTTCTAATGGAGCTCCAGCATCTCCATCTACACAACAAGCTCCTTTACAGGCCGATAAATTACATACAAAGTCTTTTTCAATAATATCTTCTGAAATAATTGTCTTTCCTAATTGAATCATGCGGCAAAAATACAATTAATAATTGCTTGTTTTTACATAAAATAGTATGCAATATGAACTTCAATTTTAAGGAAACATTCACTGCTTTTATGATTTTGTTTGCAATAATAGATGATGTTATTGTCAATTGCTGTAGAGCTGTTTGCGGCTAATATTAAAGCGTTCATTTATTCTACGGTAACTGACTTTGCTAAATTACGTGGTTGATCTACGTTTTTTCCTAACATAACTGCAATGTGATATGATAATAACTGCAATGGAATTGTGGTTAACAACGGTGTAAACAACTCATCAGTTTCAGGAATTTCAATTACGTGATCTGCAATTTCTTTCACTTGGGTATCTCCTTCAGTAACAATTGCTATAATCTTTCCTTTTCTTGATTTTATTTCTTGAATATTGCTGACCACCTTTTCATAATACCCTTTGTTGATTGCAATTACAACAATTGGCATGTTTTCATCAATTAAGGCAATTGGGCCGTGTTTCATTTCGGCAGCAGGGTATCCTTCCGCATGTATGTATGAAATTTCCTTAAGTTTAAGTGCGCCTTCTAAAGCAACAGGAAAATTATATCCTCTTCCTAAATACAAACAGTTTGGCACATCTTTATAAATAGAGGCGATGTGTTTAACGACATCATTCATTTCTAAAAGCGTTTTCACTTTTTCAGGAATTAAAGTCATTTCTTGTAAATAACTATGGTAACGTGTATTTGATAAATTCCCGTTTGCTTTTCCTAATTTTAAAGCTATTAAAGATAATAATGTGATTTGAGTTGTAAATGCTTTAGTAGAGGCAACTCCAATCTCAGGACCAGCATGCGTATAAGCGCCGGCATGTGTTTCTCTAGAGATTGAGGAACCAACAACATTGCACACTCCGAATACAAAAGCGCCCTTTTCCTTTGCTAATTTTATTGCTGCTAAAGTGTCTGCAGTTTCGCCAGATTGAGAAATAGCAATTACAATATCATTTGAAGTGATAATTGGGTTTCTATATCTAAATTCTGATGCGTATTCTACTTCTACAGGAATTCTAGCTAAATCTTCAAATAAATATTCTGCTACTAAACCAGCATGCCAAGAAGTTCCACAAGCAACTATAATAATACGATTTGCATTCAGAAATTTTTCTAGATGATCATCAACTCCTGCCATACGAATAATACCACTATTTGCTAATAAACGACCTCTATAAGTGTCTGTTATAGCGTGCGGTTGTTCATAAATCTCTTTCAACATGAAGTGGTCGTAACCTCCTTTTTCTATCTGCTCTAAATTCATTTGTAATTCATGAATATCATGCTTTACTAATGAATCATCTTTTAATTTACGAATTTTTATTTCTTTCCCTTTTCTAATAATTGCCATTTCTTCATCTTCTAAATAAATAGCATTCTTAGTATATTCAATAAACGGAGAAGCATCTGAAGCAATAAAAAATTCTGAATTATTTTCGCCTACTCCAATTGCAATTGGGCTTCCTAAACGAGCAACAACTAATTCGTTTGGTTTTAATTTGTCGAAAACAACAATTGCATAAGCACCTACAACTTCATTTAATGCAATTTGGACTGCTTTACCCAATTTTACATCGTGTTTTTTTTGTATTTCCTCAATTAAATTTACAAGAACCTCGGTATCTGTATCGCTTTGAAAAGTATAACCTCTATTGATTAATTCTTTTTTAATGGTGTCATAATTTTCTATGATACCGTTATGAATAATTACTAAATTTCCTGAATTTGAAACGTGCGGATGTGCGTTTACATCATTAGGTTCGCCATGAGTTGCCCAACGCGTATGACCAAAACCTAAGGTGCCTTTTTTTATATCTTCTGATAAAATACAGTTTTCTAAATCTGCTACTTTTCCTTTAGTTTTAGCAATTGAAACCCCTTCATTATACATTAAAATACCTGCGCTATCATAACCGCGATATTCAAGACGTTTTAATCCGTTTATAATAATTGGGTAAGCATCTCTGTATCCAATATATCCAGTAATTCCACACATAAATTGAAGGTTTTAATTTTTTTCTGTATATATCAATTCTAGTTTTAACCTTTTTTCAAGGTTTTCAGATTGGTTTCCGTGAATTATAATTCCTTTTGGAGTCCAACTGTAATCTTCTACATTTGTATCTAACGGACTTGCAGGCGCATCTGAAATATTAAATACTTTAACCGCTAATTGCTTCAATTCTTGTGGGTCATCTTCATTTAAGATTCTTGAAATATAATTTGTGACTTTTATTTTATACCTATAAGGATTGCCATCATCGTCTCTTTCCAATACTCCTCCAGTACTAGTAATACCATCAATTAAAACATCAGAAATTTGTTTACTATCTTCAAAATTATATAAAAATAATTGTTCTGGAATAACAGAAAAATCTGCTGTTTGATCTACATACAAAACTAAATTAGCTTCATTTAATAACCAATTATTCGCTCTTAACTCATCTATATCGTCATCAACAAATAAATCTACCAAAGTAAATGAACCTGCAGCGCCATTCAAAAATAATCTAGTATCTCCATCAACCATATTGGGGTTGTCTAAAAATGGTTTTGCTATTGATGCGGTATAATCTCTAATGTATGTATTATTTGTTACTCCATTAAAACGAAACAAGGCAGTTTGCGCTGTTCTGACATCTTCTCCTTCAGCGTTTTCTATTGTATTTGTATAATAAATACTCATAGATGCGCCTGCCAAATTCAACGACATTAATGACGGTCTGTCGTTTGCATTAATTTTAGTTGCTTGAATATAAAGCCCGTTAAAAAACTCAATAAAAGCTGCAGAACTTTCAAAAGCTGCAGGATTAGTAAAGAAATTATTAGTGAAAAAAGCGGGATCTAGCGTTCGTTTAATTGATGGAGCAACAGTCGCAGTTTTTATGGTATCTACATCGTGCTCCATTGTGTTTTCATCAATTATAATCTCTGTTCTATCAACATATAATACCGTATCGTTCTTATTTGGTTTAAATGGCCCTGAATACAAAGCTGTAGGGTTAAACAAATAAGTTTGGTCCGAAAAGTAATCCAACTCATTTTCTGGATTTGTTGGGTCTAGCGTATTCAAATACGTTTG
>CAZUFO010000129.1:0-4884 GCA_964619615.1 uncultured Lutibacter sp.
GTTAGCATTCATTAATAAAAAATAGAGGAAACCGAAAATCTATAAAAGAGTAGGGATTTTGTTCATTAAAATATATTAAAAATGGGGTATTCAAAACCAAAATTTAAAGACAAGTATGAAAATTTCATCAACGGAAAATTCGTAGCGCCAGTTGGAGGACAGTATTTTGACAATACTTCGCCAATTGACAATTCATTTATTGCAAAATATCCACGTTCTCAAAAAGAAGACGTAGATAATGCGGTAGCAGCAGCAAATGCGGCAAAAGACGCTTGGGGAAATACATCTGTAACAGAAAGAGCCACAATGCTTAACAAAGTAGCAGACCTTATTGAAGCAAATTTAGAAGAATTTGCATTAGTAGAAACTTGTGATAATGGGAAACCAATTAGAGAAACTCTAAATGCGGATATTCCGTTAGCAATAGACCATTGGCGATATTTTGCAGCAGTTATTAGAGCAGAAGAAGGTTCAGCAACAGAATTAGATACAAACACGCTATCAATAAATATTAAAGAACCGCTTGGTGTAGTTGCTCAAATTATCCCTTGGAATTTCCCTCTTTTAATGTTGTCTTGGAAAATGCCACCAGCATTAGCAGCAGGAAATTGTGTAGTTTTAAAACCAGCAGAGCAAACGCCTTCAACAGCAACTTTATTGTTAGAAAAAATTGCAGATATTTTCCCTCCAGGAGTAATTAATATTGTTCACGGATTTGGACCAGAAGCAGGTAAACCTTTAGCATCTCATTCAGGAGTAGATAAAGTTGCTTTTACAGGAGAAACTACAACAGGTCAATTAATTATGCAATACGCGTCTAAAAACTTAAATCCTGTAACAATGGAATTGGGTGGCAAATCACCAAATATTTTCTTTAATTCTGTTATGGATGAAGATGATGCATTTTTAGATAAAGCAATTGAAGGCGCTGTTCTATTTGCATTTAATCAAGGTGAGGTTTGTACTTGTCCGTCAAGATTATTAGTACAAGAAGATATTTATGATGCATTTATGGAAAGAGTTGTTGCAAGAACAAAAGCAGCAATACAAGCAAATCCTTATGACGTAAATACGATGGTTGGAGCACAAGCATCAAATGACCAATACGAGAAAATTCTTTCGTATATTAAAATAGGGAAAGAAGAAGGCGCTAAAGTTCTTGCAGGTGGTGAGGCTTGTAAATTAGACGGAGATTTAGCCAATGGATTTTACATTCAACCAACAATTTTGGAAGGACACAATAAAATGCGTATTTTTCAAGAAGAAATTTTTGGACCAGTCCTTTCTGTTACTAAATTTAAAGATGAAGCAGAAGCAATTGCAATTGCAAATGACACACTTTACGGATTAGGAGCAGGAGTTTGGACAAGAGATGCACATCAATTATATCAAATTCCAAGAGCCATAAAAGCAGGAAGAGTTTGGGTAAATTGTTATCACGCATATCCTGCTCACGCTCCATTTGGAGGTTACAAAAAATCAGGGTTTGGAAGAGAAAACCATTTAATGATGATGAACCACTATCGTCAAACTAAAAATATGCTAATTTCTTACGACAAGAACAAGTTAGGTTTCTTTTAACATCTTTAACATCTTTAACATTTAATTGAAATTAACCTATATAAGGCTGCCTTAATTTTTAGGCAGCCTTATATATAAAAGTAATTATGGAATATAAAAGAGTTGCAATAACAGAAAAAGCAATAATAATATTAAATCAACTCAAAGAAAAACACGGAGAACTAATATTTCACCAAAGTGGCGGTTGCTGTGACGGTTCAGCACCAATGGTTTTTGAAGAAGGCGATATGTATTTGGATGAGAGTGATATTTTACTTGGTCAATTAGAAGGCGTTAATTATTATATGAACCAAGACCAATTTGAATATTGGAAACATACACATTTGACAGTTGATGTTACAGAAGGAAGAGGATCGAGTTTTTCTCTTGAAATTCCACTTGGTGTACGATTTATTATTCATTCAAGACTTTTGACTGATGAAGAAAATGAAATACTAAATAAATAACGAAATGCCCACATAATACTTTATTAGTTGTGTAGAAAAAAAGTCCTTTTCAGAAATTTTTCTTTTTGTTTCCAAATTGGTGTAACTAAGAAAAGTTGAAGCTCAAGTTCAACGAATCAGTTCTAAAAGTTCGGGTTTTAAGGCGAGAATTAAAAGTAAAAACACCTTATAATGCAGTTGAAAAATGGTACGAACTAGACGGAAAAATAGTTAACCAAAAACTTAATGATTTTAAAAAAAACTCTATCTTTGAAAAGTAAACAAGTTGTAAAAAGAACAACAACCTTATGAAACTTAACACCTATTGAATTACAACTTAATTAAAATAGCTTACCGAATACTTGCTGCTGTAATATTAGTTCTATGTATTGTGTGTTTTTTGATAGAATAATTGAATTGAAATCACCAAGTTTAATCGCAATTATTCCAATAAATCTATGTTTACCATTTTTCGTGCTGAAAATTTTATATGATCAGAAATATCCGCCAAATAGGATAAAAAAAATTATTGAATATATAATAACTTTTTAATCGTTTTATTTGGGATATTTTATAGCTGAATTTTAAATTAAAAAAAAGCACATGACAATGTATATAAAAAACAACAAATATCGTTACCTAAAAATAATATTTAAAACACCTAATTATGATATTTAGAACATCTATATTTTTCGTGCTAATTTTATTTATAATTAGTTGCAACAAAGACGATTATTTAATTGTAGATACTACTACAGACGATGCATTATCTGAAAACTGTACACAGAACTTTACAAGACCAAACCTTCCATCAACTTGGCAGCCTTGGCAATGGAATGGTTATGTAAAATTCCCTTCATTGTATTTTGCAGCAGAACCTGAAGGAAATTTAAACGCTGCTCAAATGGAAAAAATAAGTAAGCACAGTTTAGCAATAATTGAATTTAGAGCAGGGCAATTTGTAGAGGAATTTACAACAGGTCTATGGGCAGGCGGTGATTTAGCGGGTTTTATGGAACAGCAAGTAACTCAATTTAAAGCAGCCTATCCAAACGGACCACCAATGTTGGTATACCGAAGCGGAATGTGGGCAGGTTCTATGTACGAAAAACAATGGCAATCACTTCAAAACCAAGATTTATTTATTCAAAACGATCAACATTGTGCAGGATTTATTTCGTACCCAAGAGACGTAGATGAGTCAGGATTTGAAACCGATTTGAAATATTGCAGATGGGATTTTAGGAAATGCGAAGCAAGAGAAGAATTTACTTCATTGATAGAATTTGCAGCATTAGAAAATACGGATGGCGTATTTTTTGACAATGCTCAAAGTGTGGCTTGTGATGAGTCAAATAACTATAGTTTTATGACTTATGAAGCGCGTAAATCATTTATGAACGCTCAGTTAGAAGTGTATGCAGAATCTTTTTCTGCCTTGATAAACAATAATAAATACCCTATACTTTCTACCTCAAATGGTTTTTCAGGAATTGGCGCACAAGTACCTTGGGAAAATGACTGTCCAGAATCAGAAGAGGCAACCTTAACGGCATTACAAGGTATTCCTTTTGCTCGAAACAATGAGTTTTGGATGTGGAATCTTGGCGAAACTGCAGCAAAACAAATTAGAAACTCATTAAGAGAGACAGAAAATGGAATTCCAATTATTGTACATCAACCCTATTTCCCAAATGAAGGTGGTTGCTTTGAAGGCTGTGTAAAATTAGATGGTACTGCAAAATCTTTTACAAAAAATGAGTTCTTAGAGTTTGGAATTGCTGCTTTTTTAGTAAGTATGGGCGAAGGTAGTTATTTTGGTTTTTCAGATATGCAGAACGACCCTGAATTAGGTGGTTGGGGCGATATTAGTTGGGAATATGAATCCCAATATGATATTATAATTACAGGAAATCCGATTGGAAATGTTCAAGTTTCAAATAATGGAATGACCTTTACTAGAACATTTCAAAATGGTACTGTTTGGGTAAATTGTGCAGAGGGTACTTATAATATAGGATTATGATTAGAATACTGTTGCCAACAAAAAAACATACGTAATTGCGGTTTTGGTGCTTAACCCAAAGTGAAATGCCTTGAGAAAAGTCCGCAAAATTAAAAATTTGGAATTAAAACCGGAAAAATAAAATTAAAAATTTCGTTAAATGTTAAATTAGAAAATTATTGTATATTTAATCAGCACTAAGCATATACCAACAAATGTACTTTGCTACGCAGATGATTATTTATGCGAAAGTTGCGATCCAGGATGGTTTTTATTTTCTGGATGTCAACAAACACCTTGTTAAAAGGAACGACAACCTTATGAAACTTAACAATTAATTAAAATTATAAGAATATGAAAAATTTATTCAAAATAGTTATATTATTAATTCTACCAATTTACAGTTTTATATCTTGAATTTTAATTTACAACAAAGTTAATATAACTACTCAATTTGATAGAGTTTCTGAATTTAGAAAATCGTTATTTGATATAAACATTAATTTAACCTATTTTAAATTTAATTAATATTTTACTTTCAATATTAGTTATAATATTACTTTTAAAATTTAATGAACAAAAAAATAATAAAAAAATAAAAGTTAGTAGAGTTTTACTAATTTATTATAGCATTTTTACTTTTGGTTTTTAATATTAGGAGTTTACTATAAACTTAAACATATTAAAAACTCATGACAATGCATATAAAAAATAGCAGTTAAATTTAAAACTAAAAGTTCACATTTTTCTGCTATCTTTGCTACTAACCAAAAGTAATTGGATATTTACCTCTACTACTTTCCAAATGCCAGCCGTTATGTGTCATTTAAAACCTAAACTAACATAAAAATTTACAACACAATTACTCTTATG
>CAZUFO010000130.1:0-4766 GCA_964619615.1 uncultured Lutibacter sp.
ACAAGGTGGCGCAAATATAGTTACTGGCTTGTTCGGTGGTATGGGTGGTTGTGCCATGATTGGGCAATCAATTATCAATATAAAAGGTGGTGGAAGAACACGCCTTTCAGGTATTGTTGCGGCATTAACTTTGTTAGCATTTATATTATTTGCTTCTGGATTGATAGAACAAGTGCCAATTGCAGCATTAGTCGGAGTTATGTTTATGGTAGTAATTGGCACTTTTGCATGGTCTAGTTTTAGAATTATCAATAAAATTCCAAAAACAGATTTATTCGTATTGATATTAGTTTCGTCTTTAACCGTAATTTTTGATTTGGCTGTTGCAGTAATTTCAGGAGTTATAGTTAGTGCATTGGTTTTTTCTTGGGAAAACGCCAAACGAATTCGTGCTCGTAAAAGAGTGAAAGAAGACGGTACTAAAGTGTACGAAATTTGGGGGCCATTATTTTTTGGTTCAATTTCCGCATTTAACGAAAAGTTTGATGTTAAAGGAGATCCGCAATGTATTGAGATTGATTTTGTTGAATCAAGAGTTAGTGACCATTCTGCTTTTGAAGCGATTTTAACGTTGGTGAAGAAATATGAGGCTGAAGAAAAAACGGTTAAACTTAAGCATTTAAGTCAAGATTGTAAAAGTTTGTTGTATAAAGCGGATGATAAGTTTCATGAAATTATTGTAGAAGCGATAGATGACCCAAGATATCATTTGGCTGAAAATCCAGAAAAATTTACAAAAGGATTGAGTGAATATAATTTGTAACTATTTGCCGTAATGTTCTTTCAACAATTCAGCAGCAATACTAATCGCTATTTCATTCGGAGTTCTGCCTCCAATAGCCAACCCAACTGGGCAATGAACATTTGTCATTCCCGTTTTAAAGTTCAATTCATTTTTTAAAAGATTATTGAATTTTACTTTCTTAGTTTTACTACCAATTAGTCCAATATATTTTGTTTCTGAATGAAGCGCAAGTGCTGTAATTTCAAAATCTAATTTATGATCGTGCGTTAAAATTAAGAGGTAGCAATTCTCGCCCCAATTGATGTATTGTTTGTACAAATCAAAATTGATGTCTGAATAAGTAATTTGATTATTTATATCTATGGTTTCATGCCAATTCTTTCGAGTGTCTAATAATGAAATTTTGAAAGGAGTATCTTTCAAAATAGCACATAGTTCAATACCGATATGGCCTGCGCCACAAATATATAATTCAGGTGATTGATTCATAGGTTCAATAATTAATTCAACTTTACCGCCACAACATTGTTCAAATTCTGGGCCGAGTGTATATGAAAATTGACTGATTTTATTTTTTTCTAAAGTTACAATTGCTTCATCAATAACATTAAACTCTAATTTTCCGCCTCCAATTGTTCCAAAAATCTTCTTTTGCTGTGTTACAATCATTCTATTTCCAACTTTGCATGGCGTAGAACCCAAGCACTTTGTAACAGTAACTAGCGCAACAGCAATGTTTTTTTGTTCAAAATAATGAAGTTTAGAAATCCAGTTTTGCATAAATACAAAGAGTTTGCTATATTAAAACTGATTGAGGTACTAATACAGAAACATCTCCATTGTTCCGTAATATGTCTCTAACAATACTAGAACTGATAAATGAAGTTTCGGCACTTGTTAGCAAGAAAACGGTTTCAATACCCGATAATTTTCTATTGGTTTGTGCGATGGCTTTTTCAAATTCAAAATCAGCAGGGTTTCTAAGTCCACGTAAAATGAAGGCTGCGTCAATTTTATTGCAATAATCTACCGTTAAACCAGTATAAGTAGTTGTTTTAATTTTTTGATGACCTTTAAAAGTTGCTTCAATAAACGTTTTTCTTTTTTCAGAATCGAACATATATTTTTTATCCGCATTAATGCCAATGGCTATTACAATTTCATCAAAAAGGGGAATTGCACGTTTAATTATATCAACATGTCCTAAAGTTATTGGGTCGAATGAACCCGGAAAAACTGCTCTTTTCATGATTGTTAGTTTTGTAATTCAGTTAATAAAACTCTTCGACAGGCTCAGAGTGACATTATTCATTTTTAGTTATTCAATATTAATTACTTAAAGCCATTTCAATAGCATTACCAAACAATTCTTTTAATGATATTCCTGCTGCTGCTGCTTGTTGGGGCAAAATACTTTCTTCAGTCATGCCAGGTACTGTATTCATTTCAATCAAATGAGGCTCGCCATCAATCAAAATATATTCACTTCTTGAGAAACCGCTCATTTTTAAAACTTCATATGTTTTTTTTGCGATTTCTTCAACTCGCTTTTGGTCAACATTATTTAACCTTGCAGGTGTTATCTCTTGAGACTTTCCTTCATATTTTGCTTCATAATCAAAGAAATCATTTTCTGAAACTATTTCTGTAATAGGCAAAACGGTTGTTTTGTTTTTGTAATTTAGTACGCCTACAGAAACTTCTATTCCATCTAAAAAAGACTCGATAATAATTTCATCATCTTCTTTAAAAGAGTTTTCAATCGCTGCTTTCAACAATTCTTTTTTATGCACTTTAGAAATTCCAAAACTGCTTCCTGCTTTATTTGCTTTTACAAAACATGGCAGCCCAACTTTTTCAATTATTTCATCCTCGTTAATTACATCACCATCATTTAAGTAATACGATTCTGCAGTTTTAATTCCGTATGGTTTCACAATACTCAAGCAATCTCTTTTATTATAGGTTATTGCCATTTGATACGCTGGTGCAGAAGTATGCGGTATTTCTAATAATTCAAGGTAAGATAGCAATTGTCCATCTTCACCAGGAGCGCCATGTATTGCATTAAAAACACAGTCAAAAGTAATGTGTTTACCTTCAATAGTTGCAGAAAAATTATGTTTGTTTATAGGGTATTCTTGTTCGTTCAGAACCAATACCCATTTATTCTTTAAAATATGAACAGCGTATATATTGTAACTGTTTCTATCTAAATTTTCATAAACAACACCACCGCTATTAAGCGATATTTTATATTCTGATGTATAGCCGCCCATAACAACGGCAATATTTTTTTTCATTCTAATTGAATTCTATTTAAAACAAAAGTACAAAAAGATGTTTTTAAATTTGTTGCATATAATTAAAACTTAAATTATTCGTTTTATATCTTTGTTGAAACTATTTATAATATGAGTTTACTAAAGTTTGTTAAAAGTAAAGTTTTTTTAAAGCAATTAATTATTGCTGTAATCGGGTTACTTCTCTTTATTTTTTTATTGATGAAATGGTTGTCAATAACTACAAATCATGATCAGAAAATTCAAGTGCCAGACTTGTCTAAATTATCAATTGTTGAAGCAACTAAAGTGTTAGACGAATTAGATTTGCGTTTGGAAGTGATAGATTCTACAAATTATAATCCAATATATCCACCGATGTCTGTTATTGAACAGAGTCCAGAATCGGGTGATTTTGTTAAAGAGAAAAGACGCATTTATTTAAAAATAAATAGAGCGACTTATAAAGATATTGAAATGCCAAATATTTTGCAAAAAACGAGAAGAAATGCAGAAGTAACATTAAAAGCAGTTGGATTAAGAGTGGGAGATACCCCAACCTATGTTAGAGATATTGCCAAAGATGTAGTTCGCGGTATTTATTATAAAGGGAAATTAATTAATGTTGGCGATAAATTGCCAAGTAACTCTGTTGTAAACCTAAAATTAGGTGACGGAAAAGGGAGCGCAAGAAGATGATAAACGAAGAACAAGATATAGAAAATGAAGAGTTATACGAACATTTTCGATATGTAGCACATAGCGGGCAAGAACCATTACGAGTAGATAAGTTTTTAATGAACTTTATTGAAAATGCCACTCGAAATAAAATTCAACAAGCAGCAAAAGCAGGAAATGTTTTGGTGAACGATGTTGCTGTAAAGTCGAATTATAAAGTAAAGCCAAATGATGTAGTTCGGGTGGTTTTGGCACATCCACCACATGAAAACTTATTGGTTGCTGAAGACATTCCTATTGATATAGTGTATGAAGATGACGCTATAATTGTGGTGAATAAACCAGCCGGAATGGTAGTGCATCCTGGTCATGGAAATTATTCGGGTACGTTGGTAAACGGATTGATTCACCATATAGAAAACCTACCAACCAATAGTAATGAGCGCCCAGGGCTGGTGCATAGAATTGATAAAGATACCAGCGGATTATTGGTAGTTGCAAAAACTGAATATGCGATGGCGCATTTATCAAAACAGTTTTTCGATAGAACTACAGAACGTAAATACTTAGCCTTAGCTTGGGGTAATATAGATGAAGAGGAAGGTGTAATTGAAGGTAATATCGGACGCAGTTTAAAAAATCGTTTGCAAATGGATGTTTTTCCTGAAGGTGATTTTGGGAAGTTTGCAAAAACACATTATAAAATAATTGAACGTTTTAGTTATGTAACCTTAGTAGAATGTAAATTGGAAACAGGTCGCACACATCAAATAAGAGCGCACTTTAAATATATTGGTCACACGTTGTTTAATGATGCCCGTTATGGTGGAGATGGTATTTTAAAAGGCACTACGTTTACCAAATACAAACAGTTTGTAGATAATTGTTTTAAAGTGTTGCCAAGGCAAGCGTTACATGCAAAAACACTTGGATTTACGCACCCAACTTCGGGTGAGTATATGCGTTTTAATTCTGAAGTTCCAGAAGATATACAACAGTGTTTAGAGAAATGGCGGAATTATACGGTGAATTCTAAAGAACAATTTTAAAGGTTCGCTTAT
>CAZUFO010000131.1:0-4637 GCA_964619615.1 uncultured Lutibacter sp.
GCTTTTGAAGGAATGACAGAAGTATGCAAGAAGAAAACAACGACCAAGAAGAAGAACATATCGAAGAAATAAGTCATCAAGCCGATGCTACTCAAGAAACGATTACACGTGTAACTGGCATGTACAAAGAATGGTTTTTAGATTACGCTTCATATGTAATTTTAGAACGTGCTGTTCCTGGTATTGATGATGGGTTTAAACCTGTGCAACGCCGTATTATGCAATCGATGAAAGATTTAGATGATGGTCGTTATAATAAAGTGGCAAATATTGTGGGTCATACCATGCAGTATCATCCTCATGGTGATGCAAGTATTGGCGATGCTATGGTGCAAATTGGTCAGAAAGAATTGCTAATTGATATGCAAGGAAACTGGGGAAACACCTTAACTGGCGATCGTGCTGCAGCTCCAAGATATATCGAAGCGCGTTTATCAAAATTTGCTTTAGACGTTGTTTTTAACCCAAAAACGACCGATTGGAAAATGTCCTACGACGGTCGTAGAAAGGAACCCGTAGATTTACCCGTAAAGTTTCCTTTATTATTAGCGCAAGGAGCAGAAGGAATTGCAGTTGGACTTTCTACCAAAATATTACCTCACAATTTTATTGAATTGATTGATGCTTCCATCAAAATATTAAAAGGAAGAAGTTTTACCATTGTTCCAGATTTTTTAAATGGTGGAATTGCCGACGTTTCTAATTATAATGATGGATTGCGTGGTGGTAAGGTTCGTGTACGAGCAAAAATTTCTCAGCACGATAAAAAAACCTTGGTAATTACCGAAATTCCGTTTGGCACAACGACTACTACTTTAATCGATTCTATTCTGAAAGCAAATGATAAAGGGAAGATTAAAATCAAAAAAATTGAAGATAATACGGCTGCAAAAGTTGAAATATTAATCCATTTACCTGCGGGAGTATCGCCAGATAAAAGTATAGATGCGCTGTTTGCTTTTACTAACTGTGAAAATTCAATCTCTCCTTTAGGGTGTATTATTGAAGATAACAAACCTATATTTATTGGAGTTTCTGAAATGCTGAAACATTCTACGCAACATACAGTAGACTTGTTGAAACAAGAGTTGGAAATTCAATTAGATGAATTGGAAGAGCAATGGCACTTTGCTTCTTTAGAACGTATTTTTATCGAAAATAGAATATATCGTGATATTGAAGAAGTTGATACATGGGAAGGTGTAATTAAAGCCATCGCTGATGGATTGAAACCGTTTACTAAAAATTTAAAGCGTGCTGTTACCGAAGAAGATATTATTAGGCTAACGGAAATAAGAATCAAGAAAATATCCAAATTTGATATTGACAAAGCAAAGCAACATATTGAAGCTTTAGAAGAGAAAATTGAAGTTGTAAAGCATCATTTAGATAACTTAATTGATTATGCAATAGATTACTTTAAAAATTTAAAATCTAAATACGGAAAAGGGCGAGAGCGCAAAACAGAATTAAGAACTTTTGACGATATTGTTGCAAGTAAAGTGGTGATGAAAAACGCTAAGTTATATGTAAATAGAGAAGAAGGATTTATTGGCACATCGTTGCGTAAAGATGAATTTGTTAGTGACTGTTCTGATATTGATGATATTATTATTTTTAGAAAAGACGGTAAATTGGTAGTTACAAAAGTTGATGCAAAGACTTTTGTAGGTAAAGATATTATTCACGTTGCAGTTTTTAAAAAAGGAGATAAACGTACGGTTTATAATATGATGTATCGTGATGGTAAAAATGGACCAACATTAATGAAACGTTTTAATGTTACTGGCGTTACACGTGATAAAGAATATGATTTAACCGCAGGAAATAATAACTCTGTTGTAAATTATTTTACTGCAAATCCAAATGGTGAAGCAGAAATAGTATCCATTTATTTACGTGCCGTTGGTAGTATTAAAAAATTAAAATGGGATGTCGATTTTTCTGAATTGATAATAAAAGGTCGAGGTTCTAAAGGGAATCGATTAACCAAATATTCGGTTAAAAAAATTGAATTGAAAGAAAAAGGAATTTCTACTTTAAAACCACGTAAAGTTTGGTTTGATGATACCGTTCAAAGATTGAATGTTGATGAACGAGGCGATTTACTTGGTGAGTTCACTCCAGAAGATAGATTGTTGATTATCAATCAAAAAGGAATGATAAAAACAGTAGTTCCAGACCTTTCTACTCATTTTGATGATGATATGATTGTGTTGGAAAAATGGGTTCCAAATAAGCCAATTTCTGCTATTTATTTTGATGGAGATAAAGAACGCTATTATGTAAAACGTTTTATGGTTGATAATCCAAATAAGGAAGAACTGTTTATTACTGAACACCCAAAATCTCAGTTAGAAGTGGTTGCAACTGATTTTAGACCGATGGCGGAAGTTATTTTTTCTAAGCGTAGTGTTGATAATTTAGAAGTTAATTTAGAAGATTTTATCACCATAAAAGGAATTAAATCTTTAGGAAATCAATTAACTGCAGAAAAAATAAAACAAGTTAATTTATTAGAATCACTAGAATATATTGCTCCAGAAATAAAAAATGTAGAGGTTGTTGAAGTCGAAATTATAGAAGATGAAACAGTTCAAACCTTAGAGTTAGATATTCCTGAAGTAATAAAACAAGAGGAAGATTCAAAGAATTCTCCAACGATTATTGATGAAGCCAAGAAAAAACCTACAATAAAACCTCCAAAGAAAAATACGGAAGATAATTCAGACCAGACTTCGTTGTTTTAATGCGGATCAATTAAATTTCAACTATTCTAAAATCAACGCTTTTGGGTATCTTGCCTAAATTTAAAAAAATATTATTCATAGGATGACTCAAAGTCATCCCATGAATTAATGCGATTTACTCGAGGCAGACTTTTAGTCTGCAAGCAAACCTTATATGGTTTTTAGTCTGAAGAGTTTAGATTTTTAATGATAAGAAGGTGCTCTTAAGATAAGGCTCTTTTAATTACAAATTTAATAGCTTTTAAAAACCTAATTAAGCGTATATTTGCGTTCTTTAAAATATTCCATTCTAAAAAATGGCTATGAAAATAAAAAGAATAAAAAGAAAAAAGGAGTCTACGGTAAAACGCCTACATAATTACTATAGATATACTGGCTTCTACACATTTGTAAATCAGAGCGTTAAAAAATCAATCCTACCAATTTTTATCATATTATTGGTTATTTTCGTTGTGGATTATTATATTTTTGATTTCAATGATTTTTTTGAATATATTACAGAAACGTATTCACCTACAGTTATACTAGCGGTTTTCTTTGCATCAGAATCCTTATTAGGAATTGTACCGCCAGAAATATTTATTGCATGGGCTGGTAAAATGCCAGAGCCGTATATTTATTTACTTTTATTGGCTTTAGCATCATATACTGGAGGAATTATTTCTTATTTTATTGGGAAATCTATTTCTAAATTCCCAAAAGTAAATAACTATTTAGAAGGGAAAATGAAACAACAATTAAAAATGATTCGAAAATGGGGTGGTTTTTTAATTGTGGTTGGCGCATTATTGCCTATTCCTTTTGCAATGACAAGTATTACAGCCGGTATTATCAACTATAAATTTAGGAACTACTTATTGTTTGGCTTACTGCGTTTTCTTCGATTTTATTTATATGCCTTGTTGATTTTTAATATTGTTGATTAAGTTATTTTATCCTTTCAAAAAAGGTCAATTCATAATATTTCAATAAATTAGGATGCGCAATTTTAATCAAATCCTTTAAAACTAAATCGGGTCGGGTAGGAGCGAGTTCATAATAAATTACGCCTCCGGTTACTCCTTTTTTGTTTGCAAAAGTGTAAATGTTATTCGTGTTGAATGCCTTAAAATTTGTGTAATAAGTACTAGAATTCAGCATTTGCTCTTTGGTTTCGAAATATCCTGGTGCAATCCATAATTCAGCATTTTGTGCTTTGTCTAGCACACTTTCAAGGTTCAATTGTAGGCTTCCTTTGCCATTAGTATCGCTCCAGAGGTAATTAGTGTTGGCGTCTTTTAAGAATTGCGCAACAAAACTTTCTCCTGCTGGTAAATTCCAAACATCCTTAAATAACGCTCCTGAGAGTACATTTGGCTTATTGGTTGATTTTGAAGCAATATTTTTAGCGCTATTATACTCCGTTTCAATGGCCTTAAAAATAGAATCTGCCAATTGCTCCTTTCCATATAACGCACCAAACAATTTAATCCATTCTGCTCTTCCAAGAGGCGTTTCTTCTAGCCAATCTCCATTTATTAACACTGGAATTCCAGCCTGCTCAATTGTTTTAAACGATTTGTTACCTGCATTCATTGCAAATCCAATAATTAAATCTGGATCTAAATCAATGACTAATTCAGTATTTAGGTCAGCATCCATTCCTAATTCTTGAATTTTTCCACTATCAATTAATTTACGTGTTTTTTTGGATGAAATATAACTGGTATTTGGAAACCCAATCAATGATTTTTCTTCGTCAAGTAATTCTAACATCGGAATATGAGTTGTACTTGTAACTACAACTTTTTTAATAGGAATTTGTAAAAGAATATCAGTTGCTTTGAACTGTGAAATAGTTGTATTTGAATCAATTAGAATGTATTCAAAATATTGAGTAGAATTTGT
>CAZUFO010000132.1:0-4563 GCA_964619615.1 uncultured Lutibacter sp.
AGGCTGTAGGCTGTAGGCTGTAGGCTGTAGGCTGTAGGCTGTAGGCTGTAGGCAAAAATGAAATTATAAAACAAAATCAAATGAAATCAATACTTAAAATAACAATATTCTTTATCGGGTTCTTTGCAATAGCACAACAAACCCCAGCTCCTATTCAGAGTGAAGTAATTACGATTGTTGGAGCAACGGCACATATTGGAAACGGAACAGTAATTGAAAATTCAGTTATCATTTTTGAAAACGGAAAAATAACAGCCATTGGTGACGAAAATAAAACGTCAGTAAAAGATCAAGGACAAGTAATTTATGCAACAGGAAAGCATATTTACCCTGGTTTTATAGCTCCAAACACCACCTTAGGTTTGGTTGAAATTGACGCTGTTCGCCCCACTAGAGACCAAGATGAATTGGGAGATATGATTCCGAATGTTCGGAGTTTAATTGCATACAATACAGAAAGTAAAGTGGTTGAATCTATGCGACCAAACGGCGTGTTAATTGGTCAGATTACGCCTCGTGGCGGCACTATTTCTGGAACGTCCTCTATTGTACAATTTGATGCTTGGAACTGGGAAGATGCGGCTATAAAGGTTGACGACGGAATTCATTTACATTGGCCAAGTAGTTATTCTCAAGGTCGTTGGTGGCTTGGCGAGTCTAGCGCTTACAAACCCAACAAAAAATATCAAGAACGAATAAGCAGTATTAAAAACTTTATTTTAAGCAGTAAATCTTACGGAAAGACAACACCAAAAATTCAAAATGAATCTTTTAATGCAATGCAAGGTCTTTTTAATGGAAAACAAAAGTTGTTTGTTTATGCTGAAAGTGAAAAAGAAATCATTGATGCAGTTACTATTTTAAAAGAATTAGGAATAAATCAACTTGTACTAGTTGGTGCTTATGAGGCTTATAAAATTGCTCCATTTTTAAAAGCTAATGATATTTCTGTATTAATTCAACGAGTACATACCACTCCAGATGGAGACGATGACGATTACGATTTACCTTATAAAATGGCAAAATTATTAACTGACGAAGGGGTTTTAGTAGCCTTGCAAACCAGTGGACAAATGGAAGGAATGAATACTCGTAATCTTCCATTTTACGCAGGACAAGTTGTGGCACAAGGGTTAAACAAAGAAATTGCTTTACAGTTAATTACGTTAAATGCAGCTAAAATTTTAGGAATAGACGAAAACTACGGAAGCCTAGAAGTTGGTAAAAGTGCCACGTTTTTCATCAGCGAAGGTGATGCTTTAGATATGCGAACCAACATTCTAACCAAGGCTTTTATTGATGGTCGTGATATTTCGTTAGAAACCCATCAAACCAAACTTTGGAAACGCTATTCTGAAAAATATAATAAGTAATTGTTAAAGAATAAATCGTTTAGAATTGACGCAGAAATTTTGTTTTTATTAGAGTTAAAAAATCTAAGCATAGCCACAGTTACGGTTCTATTTTTTAATGAATAATAAAGACAAAAAAACTAGTCAAAATGAATGAGTTATTGTTTAACAATTACTAAGGAGCCTTAAATCCGCAAGCCTTTTATATAATTGCCACGAATACACGAATTTTAGTATTCCAAAAACTTTGTTTTTGGTGATTTGTGAAATTTTAATTTTTTATATTTACCTAATAATTAACACATTAAAAGAATTTATTCGTGCATTAGTGGCTGAATTTTACTTTTTTTAAGTGAAATAGCCTGTATCATTTATCACTAAATTGAATGAACAAAAACAAACGCAATATGCTAATAACCATCACACTAATAATATCCTTGCGGATTTAAGGAGGAGTAGTCTATTCCTTAATCACTCTTTTAATTACCGTATTTCCTTCCGAAGTTATTTTTACAAAATAAATTCCTGTTACTAAATTAGAAACATCCATTTGAACCGTCCCGTTATTTGGAGTTTTATTTTCAGAAAACAATTGCTGTCCTTGAAGGTTATAAATTGTTAATCCTACTGTTTCAGTTAAAAGACTTGATTGTATATTGATAATTTCTGTGCTTGGGTTTGGGTAAATACTTAAATCTGATAGTATGTTTTCTTCTATGGTTAAAATCCCATCTGTTTCAATATCAAAACTAGTTAACACGTAAAACCCTGTATTATCATTGGTAAGTCGTACATAGATGGTTTGCGGATTTAAAACGTTTTGATAGGCAGTTGGTATTGCAATAGCATTTACATCATTATCAGAATCTTCAAAAGAAGTATGATAGGTAAAAAGTGCAATCGCAGGATTTTGATCGCCCAACATTTGTGCTTCATTTATTGTTAAATCAAAAATTGCTAATCCATCGCCATCGCCTTCATCTATAAATATATCATCTGGATCTTCGTCAATTAGCGCATCTACTAAAATTAGTATAAAACTCCCCACCGAATAACAAGAAGCTACATTCTCTAATCTATAATAAATGGTTTGAGGATTACTAATATTAACATAAGATGTTGCATTTGCAATTGCATTTATGTTAGTTTCTGCATCTGCTTGCGATTCGTGATATGTAATAGTTGCTACTTGTCCATTAAGAATTTATGATTCTCTAACTGTAAGGTCAAATATTTCTATTCCATTACCATCTTCATCTACCAAAATTAAATCATCGACCAAATTAATTTCTGGAGTAGGCTGTACAATTAGATCTAACTCAACTATTGCAAAACAGCCTGTTACAAAATTCTCAACACGAGTGTGTATTATCTGTATTGGAGTTGCTATGTTAAAATAAGGGCTAGTTAAAGCAAAAAGCCCTAACTCAGCATCTATTTGAGTTTCGTGATAACTAACTGCTACACCTGGTTCTCCTCCTATAATCTCAATATCCTTATCGGTTAGCATAAATCCTGCAAAACCATCATTGTCTTCATCGCAAACTTCTAAAGGTGTTGGGGTAACTGGTTCTGGTGCATTATTTACATTTAACCCAATAGTTATAATAGTAAAACAGTCAATATCTTGGTTAAATACTCTTACGTAAAGAGTTTGAGAAAAAGGAACATCATTAAAATAAGGACTCGACAGTGTATTTTGACCACTGAATGCATCTCCAAAAGTATAGTGATAACTTACAGTTATATTTGGACTACCTCCTGTTATTTCATCATCAGCATCTGTCAAAGTAAACCATCCAAAACCATCATTATCATCATCACAAAATATTAAAGATGTTGGTGTGGGAATTGTTACAGGCAAATCATTCACAATTAAATCAAAACTAGTCGTATCAAATTCACCAGTTGCTATACTTTCAAGACGAGCGAATATTGTTTGAGGGTTAAGTGTATTATTATATTGAGAAGCAAAAGTAATAGGGTTAACAGCGTTAGTAGCATCCGTTAATGTTTCATAAAATGAATAGTAAAAATCTCCAAATGGTTGCCCATTTAAAATTTGTGGAACTGTATGATATAGATCAAATTTAGCAAAACCATCATTATTATCATCACAAACCTCTAAATCATCAGGTGGGTATGCAACTTGAGCTACTACAGAAGTTGTAGAAAGGATTCCAATACAAATAAATGTAATAATAAGTAGGTGTTTTTTCATAACAATAATTTTTCAGTAATATATAAAAATTAATCCTTCCAAAAAAGTGAAAGTAGTATATAAAATAAGATGATCAGCGGGATTGCAACAAATTTTAGAACCACCAATGCTACTAAAGAAATAGCTAGGAAAATATACCGTTTTTTATTTGAAGCAACATCCCAAGTTTTAAACTTTAAAGCAAATAGTGGGATTTCAGCATTCAATAAAAAGGAACTTACTAGTGTCAATCCTATTAAAAACCATTGGTTAAAAATAATACTTTCTAATAATGGCGAATATTGAAATTGAAACATTAAAGGCAAACTTATTATTATCAAGGTGTTTGCAGGCGTTGGCAAACCAATAAAACTACTGGTTTGTCGGCTATCAACATTAAATTTCGCTAATCTATATGCGGAAGCAAGAACAATTAACATTCCTAAAAAAGGAGTATAACTTATTACATCTGTATTCCACCCTGGAATTGAGAATAAGTTCAATACATTTAAATACTCACCTGTCATTGAAATACTTAATAATTGAACCATTAATAATCCTGGAACAACTCCAAAAGTTACCATATCTAACTGCAATCCTATTTCGCTTTGTACGTGTAATAATCTAGCTGCAAGTCCGTCAAAAAAGTCAAAAAACATTCCGAGTAACACCAAAAAGGAGGCTACTACTAAATCGCCACTAACCACAAAAAGAATGGCAATACAACCGCAAAGTAAATTCAATGAGGTAATTAAATTTGGAATGTGTTTCATAATTAAATATTAAATTATTTTGTTCAAAAATATAAAATCGCTATTCTATTTACTGTCTTTGCGAGCTTTTTTTTGGGCGAAGCAATCTCATGAAACTTGTTACTAAGCTTCAAAAGATCACTTCGTCATTCTTCCTCGTGAAGACATTATATTTTTATTTCATGAGATTGCTACGCTTCTTTGTCGCTCCTTTAGATTTGTATCGTTAAGTTTTTCTTATTCATTAAGTGTTTAACTT
>CAZUFO010000133.1:0-4529 GCA_964619615.1 uncultured Lutibacter sp.
AGGTGCTTTATACACAAATGAAAACACTTCTTTCAACTCACAAACAAAGCCCATTTCTTCTTGTAAACGCCGCTTGCCTGCTTCTATATTTGTTTCTCCATCTCTTTGATGACTACAACAGGTGTTTGTCCATAATAATGGTGAATGGTATTTTTCAGCAGCTCTTTGTTGCAATAACAATTCCCCTTTTTTATTGAAAGTAAAAACTGAAAATGCTCTATGCAATAACGCTTTTTCATGAGCTTCCATTTTTGGCATCAAACCAATTTTTTCATCTCGTTCATTCACCAATATTACCTGCTCTTCAATCATAAAGCAAAAGTAACGAATTAGAATTTTAATACTTCAAGAAAATCTACAAATCGAATTTGATATATTTGCAGTTCTGTAAATACCTTTTATGAATATTTTTCGAATATTTTTTTTATTATTAGTGCTTTCAACAATAATGAGTTGTAGCAATAAACAAAAATCATCATTAAAAATTGATGCTAAAAATACAACTATAAAACCTACTGAAGTGGCAGTTGAAAAACAATGGGATAGTTTGCGGAAAAATAATGTTACTGCTTTCTTTACAGAATATGGCAATCAAAACAGAGAAACGCTCGTATTGATAAAAACAAAATTTGGGAATATCAAACTCAAATTATATAATGACACACCTATTCATAGAGCAAATTTTATTTTTTTAACTAAAATAGGCTATTTCGACACCACTGTTTTCTATCGTGTTGCACCTAATTTTCTAATTCAAGGTGGTAATTCTGATAATAGAGCAACCATGAAGCATCGTTACAAATATGGCTTTTACGAATTACCTTCAGAGTTTCTCCCTCATAGAAAACACAAGTATGGCGCACTAGCCGCAGCCAGAGAATATGACAATAATCCGAATAAAATGTCTAGTCCATTTGAGTTTTACATCATTCAAAACAGAAAAGGTGGACATCATTTAAACAACGAACATACTGTTTTTGGTGAAGTTGTTTCTGGATTCTCTACTATTGATAAAATTGCGAATTTAGAAGCCGGACTTGATGAATGGCCCAAAGTAGATGTGTATATGAAAGTTGAAATTATAAATTGATAATTGCATTTGTAAGCAGTATATTTGCCAACTAATTTTGATTGATGGATTTTTTAGAAGAATTAAAACGTAGAAGAACTTTTGGCATTATTTCACATCCCGATGCTGGTAAAACTACCTTAACGGAAAAACTCCTGTTGTTTGGTGGGGCAATACAGGAAGCAGGTGCTGTAAAAAGTAACAAAATTAAAAGAGGAGCAACTTCCGATTTTATGGAAATTGAGCGTCAGCGTGGGATTTCTGTTTCTACTTCTGTGTTAGCATTTATCTATAAAGATAAGAAAATCAATATTTTAGACACACCTGGGCACAAAGACTTTGCTGAAGATACGTTTAGAACTTTGACTGCAGTTGATAGTGTTATTGTGGTAATTGATGTTGCCAAAGGTGTTGAAGCGCAGACTGAAAAATTGGTGGAAGTTTGTAGAATGAGAAATATTCCAATCATTGTATTTATCAACAAATTAGATCGTGAAGGAAAAGATGCATTTGATTTATTAGATGAAGTTGAGCAAAAATTAGGATTGAGAGTTACTCCATTGAGTTTCCCAATAGGAATGGGTTATGATTTTAAAGGGATTTATAATATTTGGGGAAAGAAATTAAATTTATTTTCTGATGAAAACAAGCAAACTGTTTCTGAAGGTATTGAGTTTAGTGATGTAAATGACACCGAATTAGATACCATTATTGGTGAAGATGCTGCGAATACTTTAAGAGAAGAACTAGAATTAGCAATTGAAGTATATCCAAAGTTTGACAAAGAAGAGTATTTAGAAAGTAAGCTTCACCCAGTATTTTTTGGTTCTGCATTAAATAATTTTGGTGTAAAAGAATTGTTAGATTGTTTTACTGAGATTGCTCCAATTCCACAGCCAAAAATGTCTGATACACGTTTAATTGATTCTAAAGAAGAAAAACTAACAGGATTTGTTTTTAAAATTCATGCCAATATGGATCCGAAACATAGAGATCGATTGGCATTTGTAAAAATTGTATCGGGAATTTTTAAAAGAAATGTGCCGTATTTACATGTAAGAACTGGTAAAAAAATGAAGTTTTCGAGCCCGAATGCTTTTTTTGCTGAAAAGAAAGAAATTGTTGAAGAATCATTTCCTGGGGATATTGTTGGATTGCATGATACTGGTAATTTCAAAATTGGAGACACCTTAACTGAAGGAGAACTTATCAACTTTAAAGGGATTCCAAGTTTTTCACCAGAACATTTCCGCTATGTGAATAATGCAGACCCAATGAAATCTAAACAATTACAAAAAGGGTTGAGTCAATTAATGGATGAAGGTGTTGCGCAGTTATTCACCTTAGAAATGAATAATCGAAAAGTTATTGGAACTGTTGGCGCATTGCAATACGAAGTAATTCAATATAGATTAGAACACGAATACGGAGCAAAATGCACCTATGAAAACTTACCAATGCACAAGGTTTGTTGGGTCGCTCCAGAAGATCCTAAAAATGATGAGTACAAAGAATTTAAACGAACGAAGCAACGTTATTTAGCCAAAGACAAACAAGGTCAATTGGTTTTCTTTGCCGACTCTTCTTTTACAATACAAATGACACAAAGCAAATATCCAACTGTAAAATTGCATTTCACAAGTGAATTTAACTAAATAAAAATGGCTCAAGACCAATCAAATAATCCATTACACGGAGTAAAACTAGCAGAAATAGTACAATATTTGGTGTCGGAATATGGTTGGGAAGAATTAAGTAAACGCATAAACATCAATTGTTTTAAAAGCAATCCGTCTATAAAATCTAGTTTAAAGTTTTTAAGAAGAACACCTTGGGCAAGAACAAAGGTTGAAAACTTATATTTAAAATCAATTTAGCACTCGTTTTCATTGATATATTACCAGTGAATTGTTACTATTTATTGCTTTTCGATAATATAACTTCAAAAAACCAATAATATATTGTATCTTAACACCTTAAGATATAATGCTTGCTATGAAAACTACCCTAGATACTGCAAAAAAAATCAGAAAAGCCAAAAGGGCTGAACTAGATGAAATCATTCAAATAGCCAACGCAACTTTTGATAGTTCGTATCGCCCGTTTTTAGGTGATTATAATGTAAATTGGTACATTAATAGTTCTGAATTAAAAAGAGAAATTGTAAAACATTATAACGATTTATATGTATTGACATTAAATAATGTAATTGCAGGTTTTATTATCTATTTTAATGATTTTATTCATATTATGATGATCGACTCCAAAGAACATCATGCTGGTTTGGGCACTTTTTTATTGAATTCAGTGGAACAGGAATTATTTAAAAACAACGATCAAATAAAGTTACAATCTTTTGTTGGAAATACTATTGCCACTAACTTCTATTTAAAAAATGGTTGGACGAAAGGCGAAGTAAATAATGCAAACAAAGAGGTTGCAATGATGTATTTTGAGAAATCAATTTAATTACTCCACAACAAAATCAAAATAGGTATTTGGGTAAGGTTCATTTCTTAACGTAAAATGCCACCATTCTTGTTTGTAATTTCTAAAACCGTTTTCTAACATCACTTTTTGAAGTGTATTTCTATGCTGTTTTTGCTGAATAGAAATAGCATCAAAAGCAACCCAAGATTCTTTTCCGAAAAAATCATAAGGCGACCCCATATCTAATTCTTTTCCAGTTTTTAAATCAATTAAAGTAAGGTCAATTGTACTACCTCGAGTATGCCCAGATTTTGTGGCAATGTAGCCTTCTTTAAATAAATTTTTTTTGGATACTTTTGGATAATATTGATGTTTCATTAACGTATCATTTATAGTTAACGCCCATTTCCAAAAATGATTAACAGCTCGTTGAGGGCGATATCCATCATAAATTTTGAGTCCCAACCCTTTTTTATTCAATTTAATTTGTACTTTTTTTAACGCTAGCGTTGCTTCTTTAGATAAAATCAACACATCTCGCTCATACCCATCAATTTGTTTGCCTATAAAATTATTTTCAGAAAAATAACGCAACTCAATTTGAATGGTTGGTACTTCATCTTTAACATATTTAAACCCTTCGGGTATCTGTGCGAAAAACAATGTATTAAAGAAAAAAAAGAGTATTATTGTTATTGTAAATTTCATTTTTAAAATCATTTTTTCAATGCAAAAAATTGAATTCAACATCTATAAATTAATATTTTTAACCCGTTGTGCATTTAAATAATGCTAATTTTCAAATTATTTAGATTTCTATCAAAAACAAATTTATTGCTGTATTGAATAACTGTTAATGACGTTAATTTAGAGAGTATTCTTGTCTTAAAACCTTGAAATGATTTAGCATAATTACGTCGTATCATAAATTGGTCTCAAAGTTGTGAAAACAAGGTCTCTATTCGCTTTCTATTTTTTCTAAAAATGTAAGTTTGTTTTTTGTAATTATGTTGGTTTTTCCGCATTGGAA
>CAZUFO010000134.1:0-4485 GCA_964619615.1 uncultured Lutibacter sp.
TTCTGTAGGTAATGCAAGAGTTGCAGTATGGTTAAGAAGACGCCCTTAAATTTTAAGGTAATGGTTTAGTACGTAAAAAAAAACAATTAAAAAATCACACTAATTACCGTTTAATTTTTTAACATTGTTTAATATTTTAAGGCTAAATTCTAATTAACTACAGCGTTTTGTTTAAATAATTCAAAAAGGCTATATGCTTTATCTGCTAAAAGCATTGCAATAAACTATTGCCTAATCGTAGTTTTGCTATTTCTTATTTTATCCACATAAGCATTACCAGTTTAAATAGTTTTGCAAATATTTAGAACTTAGCCGTATTTTTCAATTCTTTTTTAATTACCCTTTTTGATATTAAAATACTTATTTCATATAGCACCATAATTGGCAAGGTTACAATTATTTGACTTGCAATATCTGGTGGCGTAATAATTGCAGATAATGTTAAAACTAAAACCAATGCAATTTTTCTATGTTTCTTTAAAAATTCTGGCGTTACCAATCCCATTTTTGTTAAGAAGAATATAATCACAGGTAATTCAAACATTAAAGAAACGCCCAGTAATGTACTGGTAATTAAGTTTATATGCGTTTTAAAATCGAATTTATTTTCAATTAAGTCCGTAATTTTAAATCCGTAAAAAAAGGAAACTGATAATGGAGCTATTACGTAATAACTAAATAGGACTCCGATAAAAAACAGAAATGATGCGTAGAAAATAAATGCTCTCGATTTTTTTTGTTCTTTTTTATGTAAACCAGGGCTAATAAACCTCCATATTTCCCATAATACATAAGGGAAGGCGACCACAAAACCAAGTATTAATGAGGTCCAAATTAAATTCATTAATTGTCCTGTTGGCGATAGACTTTGTAGGTTTGCCTGGTAGTTAATATTACAAAAACTACTTTCGAACCCTAAAAACTGTGCTCCATTACATAACCATTTATAGGTCGGGAAATCTGGATCTAAATGAGCAAATAAAAATTCTTCATAAATAAATTCTGCAAAAGAAAAAACCCCAATCGCAACAATAAAAATTACAAGTGTAGAACGGATTAAATGCCATCGTAATTCTTCTAAATGGTCAAGAAAAGACATTTCGTTTTTAGTAGTAGTCATTTAAAAAATTCCTTCTTTTATTAAATCGTGTAGATGCACAACTCCAGCATACACACCATTGTTGTGTACTAATATTTGAGAGATATTATTCAACTCCATTGTTTCTAAGGTGTCAACAGCCATTGCATCAATACTAATTTGTTTAGGGTTTATTGACATAATATCTGCTGCAGTTAATTTAGAAAAATCGTTGGTACTATTTAACATTCTTCTAATATCTCCATCTGTTATAATACCTATAACATTGTTATTCTCAATAACTGCGGTTGCGCCCAATCTTTTTTCTGATATTTCTAACAAAACATTTTTTACAGAAGTTGTTGGAGAAACTTGAGGTTTTTTATTGCGTTCAACTAAATCGCTCACACGCAAATATAATTTTTTACCTAATGCTCCGCCTGGATGGTATTTGGCAAAATCTTTAGTTCCAAAATCATTTAAGTCTAACAAACAAACCGCCAAGGCATCACCAATAACCATTTGTGCAGTTGTACTTGAAGTTGGTGCTAAATTATTTGGACAAGCTTCTTTTTCTACACTAGAATTTAATACAAAATTAGCTTCTGTTCCTAAAAATGATGCGGGGTTTCCTGTTAAAGCTATTATTTTATTTCCATAATTTTTAATTAGAGGAACTAAAACTTTTATTTCAGGAGTATTACCACTATTAGAAATACAGATAATCACATCGTTTTGTTGAATATTTCCTAAATCGCCATGAATTGCATCAGCAGCATGCATAAAAACGGCAGGAGTTCCAGTCGAATTCATGGTTGCAACAATTTTAGTAGCAACAATAGCGCTCTTGCCAATTCCGGTAATAATTACACGTCCTTTAGAATTGTGAATAAGTTTAACAGCACTTTCAAATTCAACATCAATAAAATTGATTAAATTCGCAATAGCATCACTTTCTATGGTGATTGTTTGCTTAGCAAGTGAAATTATAGATTTTTCAGTTTTCAAAAAAGAATGTTTTTTTGGATTCAAAAAAAAGTATTACCTTTAGTTGCAAATGTATTTAAAAATAGATTAATAACATATTAGTTAGTGAAGGAAATTGATTTACATCAGGAGTTGAAAAAATATTTTGGATTCTCAAAATTCAAAGGTTTACAAGAGCAAGTAATTAAAAGCCTAATGGCAGGTAACAACACTTTTGCTATTATGCCAACTGGAGGAGGGAAATCTATGTGTTATCAATTACCTGCCTTAATTAAAGAAGGTACGGCTATTGTTGTTTCGCCATTAATTGCTTTGATGAAAAATCAAGTGGATGCCATTCGTGGAGTTTCAGCTGAACATGGAATTGCTCATGTATTAAATTCATCATTAAATAGAGGTGAAGTTGCTATTGTAAAATCAGATATTGAAAAAGGGATTACAAAGTTATTATATGTTGCTCCAGAATCATTAACAAAAGAAGAGTATATAGATTTTTTAAAAGAACAAACAATTTCTTTTGTAGCCATTGATGAAGCACATTGTATTTCGGAATGGGGTCATGATTTTAGACCAGAATATCGGAATTTAAAAAATATTATTAGTAAAATTGATGATGTACCAATTATTGGTCTTACTGCTACTGCTACTCCAAAAGTACAAGAAGATATTTTAAAAACTTTAGGAATGAGTGATGCTACAACTTTTAAAGCATCATTTAACAGGCCTAATTTATTCTATGAAGTTAGACCAAAAACAGCAAATGTAAATGCAGATATTATTCGTTTTGTAAAGCAACGTGAAGGGAAGTCTGGAATTATTTACTGTTTGAGTCGTAAAAAAGTGGAAGAGGTTGCGCAAGTATTACAAGTAAATGGCATCAAAGCGATTCCGTATCATGCAGGACTAGATGCAAAAACAAGGGCAAAACATCAAGATCAATTTTTGATGGAAGATATGGATATAGTAGTCGCTACCATTGCTTTTGGAATGGGAATTGATAAACCAGATGTGCGTTTTGTAATTCATCATGATATTCCTAAAAGTTTAGAAAGTTACTATCAAGAAACGGGTAGAGCAGGGCGTGATGATGGCGAAGGATATTGTTTGGCATTTTACGCTTATAAAGATATAGAGAAACTCGAAAAATTTATGGCAGGTAAGCCTGTTGCAGAGCAAGAAGTTGGGCATGCGCTGTTGCAAGAAGTAGTAGGTTATGCAGAAACCTCTATGAGCCGTCGTAAATATCTATTGCATTATTTTGGTGAAGATTTTGATGAGGAAAACGGGTTAGGGCATGATATGGATGATAATGTTCGTAATCCTAAGAAAAGAGTGGAGGCAAAAGAAGATGTAAAATTGTTGCTAGAAATAGTATTGCTTACCAAAGAAAAATACAAACCAAAAGAAATTGTGAATACCTTGGCTGGGAATGTAAACGCCATGCTAAAATCACATAGAACAACAGAGCAACCATTTTTTGGAAAAGGGAAGTATAAAGTAGATTTGCATTGGACCGCTTTATTGCGACAAGTTTTAGTAGCAAACTTAATCAGAAAAGAAATTGAAGAATATGGTGTTGTAAAAATTACTGATAAAGGAAGGGATTATATAAAGAAACCTACATCATTTATGATGTCTGGAGATCATATTTATAATATTGAAGATGATGGGAATATTATTACAAATGCAAAAGGTGCAGGTGGAAGTACAGATGACAGGTTAATGGGGATGTTAAAAGATCTTCGTAAAAGAGTTGCAAAACGTATAGGTGTGCCGCCATTTGCAGTGTTTCAAGACCCATCTTTAGATGATATGACCCTTAAATATCCCATAAATATTGTAGAACTGAGTAATGTTTATGGTGTTGGAGAAGGGAAATCACGGAAATATGGTAAAGATTTTGTAGCGTTAATTGCAGGCTATGTTGAAGAGCACGATATTTTACGACCCGATGATTTGGTAGTTAAAAGTACAGGGGTAAATTCATCATTAAAATTGGCTATTATTCAAAATACAGATCGTAAAATACCATTAGAAGATATTGCAAAATCTAAAGGGTTGCAATTTGATGAGTTGATAATAGAAATGCAGCGGATCGTTTTTTCGGGGACAAAATTAAATATTGGCTATCATTTGGATGAAATTTTAGATGAAGATCAACAAGAGGAAATCTATGATTATTTTATGGATGCCGAAACAGATGTAATTGAAGAGGCTTTGGAAGAATTTGATGGAGATTATGATTTAGACGAATTGAGATTGATGCGCATAAAATTTATTAGCGAAGTGGCTAATTAAAAAACTACGGCTACTCCAAACCCTAATAGAAGTGCAATAAATTTTACAATATTAAATTTATGATTTTCACTGCTTTCAAAAATAATGGTGGTAGAAATATGTAAAAATACCCCTATAATAAT
>CAZUFO010000135.1:0-4349 GCA_964619615.1 uncultured Lutibacter sp.
GTTTCAAGTTATTGAACAACAATTAGAAAACGAATTTTTTTTTCATGGAAGATTGACTCATATTGAAACTAAAGAATTACTTTTAAATTCAATAATATATTTACAGCCTAGTTTGAGTGAAGGTTTTTGTAATGCTGTGTTAGAAGCACAAGCATTAGGCTTGTTGTGTGTTGTTAGTGATAGGGGAGCATTGTCAGAAAATGTAATTCATCAAAAAACGGGGTGGGTTATTTCAAATCCAACTCCTGAAGGATTTGCAGATGTAATTAAAGAAGTGATATCTTTGTCTGAAAATAAAAAGAATACAATTAGAATAAATGCTAAATCTAGAGTAGCATCGGAGTTTAATATAAAAAAACAACAACAAGAATTTATTAAATTTTATAGTTAGGTGATATTTAAATTTTTAAAATACATACAACCTACGAGTTATTTCAATTTAAAAATGACCAATGGAAATTATATCTTTCCAAATTCTATGAATTTGCCAGAGGAAGTACTAAGTCAATTGAAATGTGACGAGTCATTCTCTTGTGAAAAAGCAATCGAATATGATTTGGCTTGGCAGGCAATTCAATATGGATATGTTGGAAATACAAATAAGATAACAAAAATAGATACACTTCCGCTTGAAGATGATTATCGTTTTATACGTAAATATTTTCAACCAATTTGGGGAATTTATTGTTTGTTTTTGAGAATACTAAGTTTTAACAATCCAATAAAAGAACTGAGATCATGGTCAAAATCAAAGAAGTTTACTAAAAGAACCCAGGTGTTTGGACTGAATCAAATTGAAAACTTTAACTCCTTTGAGTCTGAATTAATAGTTTCTAAAACATTGGTATCTGTAGTTATTCCAACATTAAACAGGTATGGTTATTTAGTCGAAGTGTTAAAAGATTTTGAAAAACAAACTTACCCCTATTTTGAACTTATTATTGTAGATCAGTCCGATGATTTTAATGAAGCATTTTATGCAGGTTTTAATTTGAACATCAATCTCATACGTCAAGAAGAAAAGGCCTTATGGTTGGCAAGAAATACGGCTATTAAAAATTCAAAGGGTTCAATTATCGCCTTATCTGAAGATGATGTTCGGATAAAAGATGATTGGATAGAACAACATTTAAAGTGCCTAGATTATTTTAAAGCAAAAATTTCTGCAGGAGTTTTTTATCCAGAAGGCAGTTCAATACCAAAAAACAGATCTTATTTTACAGTTGCACAGCAATTTGCTACTGGAAATGCAATGCTGTATAAAGATGTTTTTTCTAAAGTTGGTCTTTTTGATCGACAGTTTGAAAAGCAACGTATGGGAGATGGTGAATTTGGCTTGCGTTGTTATTTAGCAGGATTCAAAAGTATTTCAAATCCATATGCTTCGTGTATTGATGTAAAAGCACCAAGTGGCGGCCTTCGTGAATTGGGAAGTTGGGATGCATTTAGACCAACAAATTGGTTTGCACCACGGCCTGTTCCAAGTGTTTTGTATTATTATAGAACCTATTTTGGGAATTCAGCCAGTCGATATGCACTCTTAAAATCAATACCATCTTCAATTATACCTTATAAATATAAAAGGAATAAAAAAATGAGGTTAATTGGCATGTTTATAAGTGTTTTTATTTTCCCATTAATATTGTTTCAAATTTTTAAATCTTGGAGATTAGCAGCAGTTAAGTTAAAAGAGGGTAATTTAATTGATAACTTATAATATTTTAAATGGATACTCAATTAAATAAGAAATTGGTTTCGATTTTTATGCCTGTTTATAATGGTGGTAACTATTTACATAAATCTATAAAATCTATATTAGATCAATCCTATAATAATTTTGAACTTGTTATTGTAGATGATTCTTCAACTGATGATAGTTTTGAAATATTAAAGAGTTATGCTGCAATCGATTCTAGAATTAGATTGTTTCAAAAACCAAATGGAGGTTCCGTTCCAAAATCATGGAATTATGTATTGCCATTACTAAAGGGAGATTATATAATGTACATGTCTCAAGATGATTTTATGTCGGAAGATAATCTTGAGAAATTGGTTAAAAGGCAAATACAAACAGAAGCTGACTGTGTACTGCCAGATATGGTTTTTTATTACGGCAATAAACCAAATTACACTGGGCGATTTGGCGTAAATGGTGATAGGGATATTGTTTTAACAAATAAAGAAGCTGTTCTGTTGAGTTTGAATTGGAGAATACATGGTTTTGCATTGTGGAGATCTCACTTATTTAATGATGAAAAATTTTCTGAAGATAGTTTTGATTGTGATGAATATATGGTTCGTAAGTTGCTTTTAAAAAGCAATAAAATAGTTTTTTGTGAAGGGATTTTCTATTATAGACAAGACAATGATAAAGCGATAACAAAATCATTTAGTCTAAAAAATTATTACAGTATTAAAAGAGATTTATTGATTTATAATTTATTGAAAGAAAATAAATTTGATAATGAAATAGTCAATGAAAAACTAGTTTTATTGCATGCTGAGTTTATTAAAATATATAAATATTTTTTATCAGAAAGAGCGATGAACACAAAAGAGGATACTTGTGTTATTGGTGAAATGTTAAAGGATTTATTCTATAAACTAAGAATTGAAAGAAATAAATCGTGTGATGGTTTTGAATTGAGTAGTGGAAAAATAATATTGCACTATAACTATTCTTTTTTTAAATTTTTCATGAAATTAAGAAATAAAATTAAGAAGTTATTTAAATAGAATAGACAATTATTAAATGAATAAAATTTTAATTGTATCAGCAGAATTCCCTCCACAGCCAGGAGGTATCGGTAACCATGCTTGGAACATTGCAAGCCAATTGACCAAAAAGGGGTCTGAAATTATCGTTTTAACAAATTCAAGATCGGAAAATGGAATAATTGAAAAAGATTTTGATGTCTTACAGGAGTTTAAAGTTGTTAGAGTTCAAAGAGATCGTTATTCATTGTTTACCTATTGGAACCGTTGGAAAATGTATTATAAATTGATGAAAACTGAAAAGCCTACCGTAATTTTGGCTTCAGGAAAATTTTCTTTGTGGTTGGTTGGACTTTATCCGTTTTTAAAAAAAATAAAGAAAGCAGCTGTACTTCACGGTTCGGAGGTGAACCTAAAGACTTGGTGGGAAAAAATATTAATCAATAAATCGTTGAGGAATATGAATGTAATAATTGCGGTTTCAAATTTCACCAAACAGTTTATTGATACATTAAATTTATCATCTGTAACAGTAATACCAAATGGATTTAATCCGAAAGTATTTGAAATTTCGCTCAGTAAAAAAACAAACAATAAAAGCCCTGTGTTAATTACGGTAGGCACATTGAGTCAGCGGAAGGGACAGCATAATGTAATCAATGCTTTACCAGAATTGCGAATTAAATTTCCTAATATCCAGTATCACATGGTTGGGATTCCTTCTGAAAAAGAAAAGTTAGAGCGTTTAGCCAACGATTTAAATATTACAGATCTAGTTACTTTTCATGGAGCATTAATCCAAAAAAATATGGTGGCATTATTAGCTCGTTGTGATATATTTGTAATGTTGAGCGAATCTACAGTTAAGGGTGATGTGGAAGGGTTTGGAATCGCTTTGATAGAAGCGAATTATTTAGGGATCCCAACAATTGGATCTACGAATTGCGGGATTGAAGATGCTATTGATAATCATAAATCGGGAATTTTGATTGGAAATAAAAATGTTAATGAGTTTTTAGTAGCTATTGAGGAGATTATGGAAAACAATGAGTTTTATGTGAATAATGCAAATAATTGGTCCAACAAACACAAATGGGAGACAATTATTCAGAGATATATAAAAATTTTAGAATAGTATTATATGAATAGAATAGATTTAATCCAAAAAATATTTCAAAATACAAACTTTAAAAGATATTTAGAGATTGGATGTGAACGAGGGTATTCATTTTTACCTTTAAAAGTCAAATATAAGGTTGCAGTAGATCCTGATTTTAGAATTCCGAAAAAAAGAAAATTAAGATGGTTATTTAAAGTTCCTGAAAATATTAATAATAAATTTTTTGAAGAAAAAAGCGATGATTTTTTTATAAATCGGAAGAGTTTTTTAAAAAATAAACAATTTGATGTTGTGCTGGTTGATGGGATGCATACATTTAGGGCTTCTTTGAATGATGTTTTAAATTCACTCAATTACTTAAACCCAGAAGGGATAATTATTATGCATGATTGCCTTCCTCCACATAAAGCGGCAGCAACAGCGTATTGCCCAACAGTTAAAGAACAAGAAGAAATAAAAGGTTGGGATGGGATTTGGTGTGGTGATGTATGGAAAACAATTGTTTATTTAAGAA
>CAZUFO010000136.1:0-4333 GCA_964619615.1 uncultured Lutibacter sp.
CGTTAAACAATCCCATAATGGTAATAAATCCGCCATAAGAACCACCATAAATTCCAATATTATTTTTATCGACTCCCAATTTTTCTATCAAATATTTAACGCCATCAATTTGATCAGACAAGTCTTTTCCGCCCATATGACGATAAATTGCTGTTCTAAAATCACGTCCGTAACCTTTACTTGCTCTAAAATCTATATCCAAAACCGTATAACCGTTGTCTGCCAAAAAGTTATGAAACATATATTCTCTATAATAACCGCTCCACCATTTATGTGCATTTTGTAAATATCCTGCACCATGCACAAAAACAACCGCAGGTTTGCCGTTTGAACCTTCTTTTGGTTCGTATAATCTTGCGGTAACCTCAACGCCATCTTCGGCTTTGAAAGTAATATTTTTTGGTATTCTCCAACTATATTTTTCAAATGCAGGTGTTGTAGAGTGCGTAACTTGAGTTTCTTTTGCTTCTATTTTATTTTCTAAAACATACAATTCCCAAGGCGTATTGCTAAAGGATTGACGAATTGCAAAATAATTTTCATCTGGAGAAATTACAACTTCATTATTTCCAATTTGATTGGTAATTTTTTCTCGTTCTTTAGTTGCTAAATTTAGTTTATATAAGTGTCGTTCACCCGAATTTACTTCATTTGTAGTAATATACATCGCTTTTTTATCCTTTGATAAAACTGCGTTGTGAACTTCCCATTTTCCTTTTGTTAAGGCTTTTTCTTTTCCTGAAGTAATATTGGTTTTATAGATATGCGAAAATCCTGTTTTTTCAGAATGATACCAAATATGGCTATTGTCTAACCAACCATAATTTGAGCCGCCATTCCACGAAGAAATTCCTGGGCCACCAATCCACGCTTCATCGTGTTGATGATTTATTTCAATTAATTTTCCGTTTTCAAAGTCAATTTTTGCAAACCAGCGATCTTTATTATCGTTTGAACGAACTTCAATAACAGTCTCTTTTTCATTTGGAGCATTGTTTGCTGCAAAGTAATTTACGCTTTTTGGTTCTTTGTATTTCGGTGTGAAATTTTTGTCATAATCCTTTAAATATAGTGGTTTTTTATAGATTCCACTTAATGAAGAAACAGCAAGTTGGTACGTTGTGTCCCTTTTAAAATCAATAATCCATAATTCGTGATTTGCCTCCTTTTCTCCTACTTTTGCTCGTGTAGATTGATCTTCAACATAACCAGATTCTGTTACAAAATGTGGCATTGTTGTTCGTTTATTTTTTGGATAGTCAGATAGTTTGTAGGTTGCAAACTGTCCGTTTTTGCTCAATTGAAGATTTGAAATTGATTGTCCGTTTAAGAAAATGGTTGCTGGTTTTTTATATTTTAATTTTTCTGAACGTTCTTTTTGCAAATCTTTTCGTTCTTTCCGATCTCTTATTACTTCAAACAAGTCTAATTGCTGTTGCGCTAACCATTTATCCTGTTCACTATCAACGCTTTTAGAATTTTCGCTTCCAGATTGTATGTTTGTAAGTTGCTTGAGGCTTCCATTATTCAAACTTAAAGAGAATAAATTGTTCTCTTTTTCAAAAATGATAGTTTGTGCATCCGAAGAGAAAGAAATATTTGATTCTCTTTCATCAAAGGTCTTAATCAGATTTTTAGTAGTATTTGTATTGAAATTATGTAGATAAATATCGCCATTTTTTATAAAAACTTTTTTAGCTTTATCTGCTGAAAAAGCATAGTCATAACTTGTTGTTAAACTCGCTTCTTCTGCAACAGAAACAGTGGTAATTTTTTTCGTATCAAGACTATACTTATGTAGTGAACGTATTGGTTTTGATGCAGGATTCCAATCGAAATAAATCGTTTTGCTATCATCACTCCAAAAAATATTGGTTGGAGAATAACCTACAAATTTTTCGGCTTGCATTATTTTTTCTATGGTTAATTCTGATGTGTTTTTTACTTGCGAAAGTGCTGATAATGAGATTATCAGTAGTAGGATGGTTGTATATTTTTTCATTTATATAATTATTTGTTAAGTTTCACAAGGTTATTGTCTTTTTTTCAATTGTCTTTACGAGATTAGTCAAAGATATTAAATTTTGTTGAGCATTTTATGCGGTTGACTTTTTTCGGTATGAAACACAACGTTTAAGATATCGTCAATTTTAATTGATTATCTCGTCCGATACTGAAACTAGCTCAGCACAGATAAGCGAACCTCGTATTTTTTAAGTTTAGAAACAAACCAAATTAAAGTGTCTCTTGCCATTTCCAAGAACTCGCCAAACCTTCTTCTAAACTTAATTCGGATTTCCAGCCTAATTCTTTGTTTGCCAATGTGGTATCGGCATAGGCAGAAATAATATCGCCTTCACGGCGTGGAGCAATTTTATAGTTTACTTTTTTTCCGGTTGCTTTTTCAAAGGCATTTACAATTTCCAAAACAGAACTTCCTTTGCCAGTTCCGATATTAAAATATTCGCAATTTGCTTTGTTTTTACCGTTTAATAATCTGTTTAATGCTGCAATATGCGCTTTTGCTAAATCTACTACATGAATGTAGTCGCGGATTGCTGTACCATCGGGAGTTGGATAATCATCACCAAAAACAGCTAATTCTTTTCTAATTCCAGCAGCGGTTTGCACTACAAATGGCACTAAGTTTTGAGGGATTCCCAAAGGTAACTCTCCAATTTTTGCAGATTCATGCGCACCAATCGGATTGAAATAACGCAAAGCAATTGCTTGTAAGTTGGTGGCTTTAGTGGTGTCAGAAATAATAACTTCTCCCATTTTTTTAGTTGCACCATAAGGCGATTCCGCTTCTTTGGTCGGAGCGTTTTCAGTAATTGGCAATTCATCTGCTTGTCCATAAACAGTACATGAAGAACTGAAAATGAAATTGGAAACATCGTTTGCTACCATTTCTTTTAGAACATACATCAGCGTAGCAATGTTATTTTCGTAATATTTTAATGGCTCTTTAACACTTTCGCTAACTGCTTTTGAGGCGGCGAAATGGATAACTCCATCAACTTTGTAGTATTTAAAAAAGTGAAAAACCGCTTCTTTATCTTTTAAATCTATTTCTTCAAACCGTGGTTTTATACCAGAAATTGAGGTGATGTTATCCAAAACATCAATAGTTGTATTTGATAAATCATCAATAATAACAACGTCAAATCCAGCGTTTTGTAATTCAACTACGGTATGCGAACCGATATAACCTAACCCGCCAGTTACAAGTATTGTTTTCATTAACTTTATTTAATGGTCACTGAACGGAGTCGAAGTGACCGTGTTTACTTTATTACTCAGGTGACTTCGACTCCGCTCAGTCACCGTTTTGGTAGTTATTCCGATAACTATCGGAAGAAACCGAAACCACCTTTTGTTAATTATCTATGAAATCTAATATAGTCTGCGTTATCAACTTCAATTGATCTTCATCTAATTCCGTATGAATTGGCAAAGAAAGCACCGTTTCAATTAAATTATTAGTCACTTTAAAATCACTTTCATTATAACGTTCGTCAACATATGCTTTTTGACTATGAAGTGGAACTGGATAATAAATTGCATTCGGAATATTATTATCTAACAAATGCTGATGTAATTCGTTTCGTTTGCCATTGGTAATTTGCAAGGTATATTGATGAAAAACATGGGTTGTAAAATCGCTTGTAATCGGTGTAATAATACTCGGGTGATTTCCAAGAACAGTATTATAATAATTTGCGGCCTCTCTTCGAGCATCACAATAGTTATCTAATTTAGGCAGTTTTATTCTCAAAATCGCTGCTTGCACACTATCTAATCTAGAATTAACTCCAACAACATCGTGATAATATCTTCTGTACATTCCGTGGTTCACAATTCCTCTGATGGTGTGTGCGAGTTCATCATCATTGGTAAAAATTGCACCTCCGTCTCCGTAGCAGCCTAAATTTTTTGATGGGAAAAAAGATGTAGTTCCAACATTCCCCATAGTTCCAGCTTTTTTTACAGAACCATTACTAAAAGTATAGTTAGCTCCAATTGCCTGCGCATTATCTTCAATTACAAATAAATTATTTGCTGATGCAATTTCTAAAATGGCTTCCATATTTGCACATTGACCAAATAAATGAACAGGTACAATTGCTTTTGTTTTTGGTGTGATGGCTTTTTTCAAAGCATCCAAATCCATATTAAAAGTGTCTGGTTCAACATCAATTAAAACAGGCGTTAATTTTAACAAAGCAATTACTTCTACAGTTGCTGCAAAGGTAAAATCTACCGTAATTACTTCGTTACCTTGTTCTAAACCAAGTCCCATCATTGCAATTTGCAAGGCATCTGTTCCGTT
>CAZUFO010000137.1:0-4326 GCA_964619615.1 uncultured Lutibacter sp.
GATAGAAATATAAATAATTTGAAAATTAGCATTATTTAAATGCACAACGGGTTAAATGTGTGTAACTAAAAAGGAGTTCAAAAAAAATGAACTCCTTAGTTTTTATATGTTGTTACGGTTATATTTTCTTCACTTTAACAGCATTCATTCCTTTCAAACCTTTTTCTAATTCAAAAGTCACTTTATCATTTTCACCAATTTCATCAATTAATCCACTAACATGTACAAAATACTTATCTTGTGTATTGCTGTCTAAGATAAATCCAAATCCTTTTGAGGTGTCAAAGAAAGAAACTTTTCCTTCTTTTGCAAAAGATTTTTCTTCATCGCCTTCTTCTTTTTTAGGAATACCAAGTACAATACTCTCCGCATCTACTTTTATTTTTTTGGTTGGATCAAGTGGTGTATCAGATAATTGTCCATATTCATCAACATACACTAACATATCTTCAAGTTTTGCTCCCTTTACTGCACTTGCTTTACGCTCTTCTTTTTTCTTTGCCTTTAACTCACGTTTTTTCAAACGTTTTTTTTCTTTTTCAGATTTGTTAAATGTTTGTTGCGATTTTGCCATTGTAATTTTTAGTTTTCAATATATTGCTACAAATATAAGGTAAACTCTAATAATTTTATATAAACCAATCTAATTATTTTTTAAAACTCATTTTTTTGTAAAAATGGTCTCTAAACATATTAGTAATTTAACTATATTTGAATTTAAAATTTTAATGAATGATTTTTAATCTTGCAATCGGACTAATTGTTATTGGTATAACAGTTACAATTCATGGGTATGGAACAAGTTATTGGATGAAATATTTAAATCGAAATTATTTCAACCTATCAAACAAAATTCTTGATAAGAAAACTAAAACATTACTAATTTCTACGGCGCTTTTCCTTTTAACCCTAAATTTTTTGGAAGCAATTATTTGGGCATTCGTCTATTATTTACTTCCGGGAATTACAGAGTTTGAAACCTTAGAAAAAGCGGTGTATTTTTCATTAGTAACTTTTACTACATTAGGTTATGGCGAAATAACCATTAGTTCCTCTAACAGAATATTAGCAGGGTTTGAAGCAATGAATGGTATTTTGTTATTAGGGTGGTCAACAACTATGATGTTTTCTGTAATGCAATTTATTTGGAAAAATTCATTCAAAAAAAACAAATTATAAATGGTAGATAGTAAAAAAGAAACTCCGGAAATTACGGAAGACTTACCTGTAGAAAAGAAACAAGTCGAAACTCCTAAAGTTAAGGTGCAGCCAAGAGCCCTATTAAGTTAATTACACGAATTGCACTACTCATTTCACTTATTTTCTTTGTATGGTATGTACTATCTTAAAGACATACGCCTTATACAGATCAAGCAAGAATAAAAGGATTAATTACACCTGTTTCCCCTAGGGTTTCTAGAAACGTTACTTATATTAATATTTCGTTGCATAAAAAAGTTTTGGAACCCTAGGTTGGTTTTACGGTTTTAAATTACACCTTGTTTGTAATGATAAAGGAGAAATCGTTGAGTTTATGCTTACTCCAGGAAATGTAGACGATAGAAAACCTCTGAAAAATAAATCTTTCAATGATAAAATTTATGGTGATAAGGGCTATCTTGGAAAAGGTTTATTTGATCAATTATTTGTTGATGGCATACATCTAATAACTAAAGTCCGGAAGAATATGAAGAAAAAAGCAATGGACTTTATGGAGCGTGTTTTATTAAGAAAAAGAGCCGTAATTGAATCTGTAAATGATATTTTAAAGAACGTATGTTACATTGAACATACAAGGCATAGATCTGTAGATAACTTCGTTTCCAATTTAGTATCTGGATTGATAGCATATAGTTTTCTGCCAAAAAAACCATCCATTAAAATGATTAATATGTTGCCTAATATTAGTGTCGCTTAAGTCGAACTCACGTTATATTAGATAATTTCTTAAAACCCATGCTGTTGGCAAAAGGGTTAGAAACTCCAATTATCGTAATCTTAATTGGTGCTATTGGTGGTATGATGTTCTTAGGGATTTTAGGATTGTTTATTGGTCCGGTTATTTTAGCAATTGCACATAGATTGTACATGAATTGGGTATCGACTAGTGCTGCATAAAGTATTCAAACTTATTTATATCAAAAGAGGCCAATTAATTTGGTCTCTTTTTTATTTTGTAGCGTTTTCCTCCCTTTTTGGCATTGGACCTCTGAGATGAATAATCAATCCATTTAAAAAATTACGTAACATTTGGTCGCCACATTCCATGTATTTTGGGTGGCTTTCATTTCTGAAGAGTGCATTTAACTCACTTTTTGAAATTCTAAAATCTACCAATTCGCAAATTTTTACAATATCAGTATCACGCAATTTATGTGCTACTCTTAATTTTTTAAATATATCATTGTTTGATAAAGCCATTACTACACTTTAGTTTCGTTAAAATAAATACCCAACTCATTTTGCAATTCATGAATCCTATAGTTTTCACTTGGTATTATTAATGCAATTGAATAACCTGCTTTACCTGCTCTTGCAGTTCTTCCGCTTCTATGCGTATAATATTCCGTTTTTTCTGGTAATTGATGATGAATTACAAATCCTAAATTAAAAACATCAATTCCTCTTGCCGATACATCTGTAGAAATCAATACATCTATACTTCCTTTTTTAAACATACGCATTACTTTTTCACGATCTCGTTGCTGCATATCACCTTCTAAAGCTTCCACATTAAATCCTTCTTCTTTTAAAAACGACGTTAGATTCTGGGTTCCTGCTTTTGTTCTGCAAAAAATAATACCACGTTCTTTATCTCTAGATTCTAACAAACGTATAATCACATCATTTTTTTGTTTGATGGTTGTCTTCACAAATAAATGAGTAATATTTGAGTTCACTTGCGAATCTTTATTTATTTCAACTTTTACGGCTGATGGATCCATATAGGTTTTTACAATTCGTTGAATATCTTCTGGCATTGTTGCAGAAAACAGCCACGTATTTCTTGTTCCGTTGGTGTATTTTAATATCCTGTTCAAATCCAATTTAAAACCCATACTCAGCATTTCATCTGCTTCATCGAGAATGATTGTTTTAATTTGCTTTAAATCAATGGAGCCTCTTTCAATAAGGTCTATTAATCTACCTGGAGTTGCCACCACAATATGTGTAGTTCTTTCTAAAGATTTTATTTGACGTTCTATTTTTTCACCACCATAAACGGCTTCCACAAAAATACGCTCATCAATATATTTAGTAAACTTAAATAATTGCTTTTTTATTTGTTGAACCAATTCACGCGTTGGCGATAAAATCAACCCTTGAATAACAGGTTTGGAAGTATCAATTTGATGTAACATTGGCAATCCATAAGCCGCAGTTTTACCTGTGCCTGTTTGCGCTAAACCAATAAAATCAGTTTTTGATTGCAATAACGTAGGAATTGTTTTCTCTTGAATTTCAGTAGGTTCTTTAATCCCTAATTCATTTAAGCCTTTTATATATCCGCTTGCTACTCCTAATTCTTTAAATGTTGCCATAGTTGTATATCTAATTATTCTTCAGGTGGATACCCGTGAATTTCTTCAAAACGTACGTCAAAATTTTCACGTAAATATACGCGCAATTTTTTACGATAGTCATCGTTTAACCAATCTATAAAGTTATGTGTACTTCTACAAATACATCTAGAATAACGCCCAATTCTATAATCAATATCATCACCTAAAGATTTTGCTAATTCATAAGAATCGTACACATCTTCACTGTTTTCAATACAAATTGTTGCGTGTTGTGCAATTGACTTTTCCAATACTACTTTAGATGATTCGCCTTTCTGAATTGAATCGAGGTAAGTCTTTTTAATATCAAAATATACTTCTTTTGATTTTTTGAAATCATTTCTTAAATCGGTAGGCATTTCATACTTAAAATTACTTTCAATTTCTTCATCATCTAAAATTTTATCTAGATAATAATTTGGAGAAGAAAATATTTTTTGCCAATCTAAGTCTGCTCCCCAAGGTCCAAAACGATGAAAGTTGTTTCCTAAATCTATAATCGAAAATGTAGGTTTGTTTTTTAGAATACGAGAACCACGACCAATCATTTGGTAATACAATGTCAAAGATTTTGTTGCTCTGTTTAAAATAATAGCATCAACCGTAGGCTCATCAAAACCTGTAGTTAAAATACTTACAGAAGTTAAAATAGCATTTGGAGTTTTCTTAAACCATTGTAAAACCTCTCTTCTTTCAGTTTTATTTAACGTATTATCCAGATGCTTTATATTGTATCCAGCATTAGTAAATAGTGCATACACAT
>CAZUFO010000138.1:0-4107 GCA_964619615.1 uncultured Lutibacter sp.
CCACGAAGGGATTCAAACCCCCGACCGCTGGAGCCGAAATCCAGTGCTCTATTCAGCTGAGCTACGTGGCCAAATATTATGTTTTATGAAAGCAATTCTTTTACTATTGACGAAATTGCTTTTCCATCTGCTTTACCTGCTAATTCTTTAGACGCCATTCCCATAACCTTACCCATATCTTTCATACCTGATGCGCCAACTTTAGAAATTAACTCATTAATAAACGATTTCAAATCTTCATTACTCATTTGAGTTGGCAAAAATTGGGCTATAATTGTAGCTTCTGCTAATTCTGGGTCTGCCAAATCTTGTCTTGACTGTTCAATATACAAAGCGGCACTATCTTTACGTTGTTTTACCAACTTTTGCAACAATTTAATTTCATCAGCCTCTGTAAATTGTGCATCAGCACTTTTAGTTTGTGCCAATAAAATTTCAGATTTTACAGCACGTAACGATTGTAAAGCAACCTTATCTTTTGCTTTCATCGCTACTTTTAATTGCTCCATTATTTTTGATTGTAAACTCATATCTTATTTATTAGTGTGCGAAGATAAAAAAAACTCGAATTAAAATTCAACTTAATGAACAAATTTGAGTTTCACTGGGGTTAAGAATTAGCGTTAACCTATTATTATTTTTAATCTACGTTGTCATGCAAGAAAGAATTGTTTGATCTTAATTGTAAATCGTCATTTTCATCTACACTCAATGTTGTTTTAGATTGCGTTGTTTCAGAAGATGGAGTTGAATCATCTAATTCAACACCCATTCTTTTATACGCAGGAACTCGCTCAATTTCATCAACATTTTGCTGTACATTATTAGAAAATTTATGGTTGAATTGCTTCAATTTTTCTTTTCTATATTCGGTTCTGTTTTGCAATTCTGAAATAGTGGAATGCAACGGAGAAATATCAATTGCATTAACTTCTATTTCTTCTTTAGAAATTGAGTCTTCAGTTCTTAAATTAATTTGTAATTCCTCTTCAACTGGCGCTACTACAGCAACTGGTTTCTTTGCATTATACAGATCATTTTCTAATTTATTATAGTCATCAAGATTAAAAACTACCTTTTCTACTTTTTCTTCGGCAATTGGTGATTCAATATTTAAATCAAATGTGAATTCTGTTTGCTCTTTTTCTGATGATACTTCTTCATAATCAACCTCTATATCTTTTACTGCGGATGTGATTACAAAGTCATCAATCTTTTCGTAAGAAATTTCATCATAAACTACGTCGATGTTTTTAATCAATTCTGAAGTAGGAATTAATTCAAACGCTTCTTCTTGATAATCTAATTTGTGTACAACTTTTTCAGATGATTCTTCAACATCATCTTCTAAAACATGTACTATTTTAGAATTATTTGTAAACGAAACCAATTCTTCTTTTTCAGAAAAATCATACGTTGCTTTTTGATTTCCTTCTAAAGTATGTCTTATTATTTTTGTTTCGGTGTTTGTAATTGCGTTTTGTTGATCTTTATGAAATCCTGTAGCAACTACAGTAACTGAAATTGCATCACCGAGTTTAGTATCATCTCCAACACCCATAATTATATTTACATTCGTCTTCGCTTCTGCCTGAATATAATCGTTTATTTCACCAATTTCATCAATAGTTATTTCATCACTTCCAGAAACAATTAATAACAATACATTTTTAGCTCCCTCAATTTTGTTGTCATTCAGCAAAGGAGAATCCAATGCTTGACTAATCGCTTCTTCCGCTCTATTTTTCCCAGATGCTTTTGCAGAACCCATAATTGCAGTTCCACTATTTGCCAATACCGTTTTTGCATCTCTTAAATCAATATTTTGTGTATAATGATGTGTTATTACTTCTGCAATACCTCTTGATGCTGTTGCTAATACTTCATCTGCTTTAGAAAACCCTGCTTTAAACCCTAAATTTCCATAAACCTCTCTAAGTTTATTATTGTTAATTACCACCAATGAATCTACATACTTGCGTAACTCTTCAATTCCTTTTTGTGCTTGTTCATTCCGTGCTTTCCCTTCAAATGAAAACGGAATTGTAACAATACCAATAGTCAACAAATCTAATTCTTTTGCGAATTTAGCAATAACCGGAGTTGCACCTGTACCAGTACCACCACCCATTCCGGCATTTATAAAAACCATTTTTGTATTGCTCCCCAACATTTTCTTAATTTCGACTTCACTTTCAATTGCAGATTGCCGACCTACTTCTGGGTTTGCTCCAGCACCCAATCCTTCCGTAAGCGATAAGCCTAATTGTATTTTTGCAGGCACTTGACTGTTTTCTAATGCTTGTGCATCTGTATTACAAATTACAAAATCAACACCGTTGATTCCTTGCGTTAACATGTGATTTACTGCATTACCACCACCACCACCAACACCAATTACCTTAATAGCATTCGATTGGTTTTTTGGCATAATAAAAGATAAGTCTTTAAAATTTTCCATAGTTTAGTAGGGTTGTTATTGGGTTATATATTGGTTAATTGTTAGATTCATTATTCTGCGTTATCTAAAAAATCTCTAAATTTATCTGACCACTTTTCAAATAAAGATTTCTTTTCAACTATTGGTTTTTTCTTTTCATGCTTTTCACCTGTTCCGTTTTCAGTATCTTCGGATCCAACTTCATCTTGTGCAACTGAATTTCTTGCCTGTTGCTTGTTTTTGTCTTTTATTCCTTTCATTAACAAGCCAATTGCTGTTGCATACATCGGGCTCGATATATTTTGATCGGAATCACCAGCGATATGCTCGTTTGGATAACCAATTCTTGTATCCATTCCAGTAATATATTCCACCAATTGCTTAATGTGTTTTAATTCGGCTCCACCACCGGTTAACACAATTCCTGCAATTAATTTTTTCTTAGACTCTTCATGACCGTAATTACGGATCTCAACAAATGTTTGCTCAATAATTTCTACAACACGTGCATGAATAATTTTTGATAGGTTTTTTAACGTAATTTCTTTTGGATCTCTTCCTCTTAAACCTGGAATTGAAACAATCTCATTATCTTTATTATCACCTGGCCAAGCGGAACCGAATTTGGTTTTTAACAATTCTGCTTGTTTTTCAATAATTGAACAACCTTCTTTTATATCTTCAGTAATTACATTTCCACCAAACGGAATTACTGCGGTATGTCTAATTATTCCATCTTTAAAAATGGCTAAATCAGTTGTTCCTCCACCTATATCTATCAAAGCTACACCTGCCTCTTTTTCTTCCTGACTCAAAACAGCGTCTGCAGAAGCTAAAGGTTCTAACGTAATACCTGCTAAGTTTAAACCTGCACTTTTAATACAACGCCCAATATTTCTAATGGATGATACCTGACCAACAACTACATGAAAGTTAGCTTCTAATCTTCCACCATACATCCCGATTGGCTCCTTTATTTCTGCTTGACCATCAACTTTAAATTCTTGTGGCAATACATGAATAATCTCTTCACCAGGAAGCATCACTAATTTATGAACTTGGTTTTCTAATTTTTCTAAATCAGCCTCATCAATTACTTCTTGCGAATTTTGTCTGGTTATATAATCGCTATGTTGCAAACTTCTTATATGCTGCCCCGCAATGCCAACAATAGCATCAGAAATTTCAACTCCAGAAACTGCAATAGCTTCTTCAACCGCTTGCTGAATTGATTGTATGGTTTGTGTAATATTATTTACAACTCCACGGTGCACACCCAAACTCTTTGCTTTTCCAATGCCTAGCAATTCAATTTTACCATACTCGTTCTGACGACCAATCATTGCAACAATTTTTGTTGTTCCAATATCTAATCCAACCGAAATATCATTAGGTTCCATTATCTTATTTTTTAGTACACACAACTTGATTGTTGTATTTCAAATTTATTTTAGTGTAATTTTCAATTGTTTTATTTTCTAATGTATAGTTATAAAACGCTTTCAAATTTTTAAACTTCAATTGCAAATCATCCACTTTTCCAAAATCAATTTCATGATTTCCGACTCGTGTCATTAATTTGTATTGCGCATCATCGACTTTATGAATGCCCACAATTTGCTTTTTAAGAAACGCATCTGCTCTAATATATGACAGCAATTTGTACA
>CAZUFO010000139.1:0-4050 GCA_964619615.1 uncultured Lutibacter sp.
AATTCTTTCTCTATATTGCAAATATTATAACCTTTTCTTAGGTCGAACTCACGTTAATAAAGATAACAAACACATATCTTTTTTATTTTGTTGAATTCTGTATCTTGCCAACACTAAATATTATACTATGAATTGGGAACAATTACTTTCCTTAAAGCGACAAGGAGATACATCAGTTAGGCATAGAAAAGATGAAGATGAAACCAGATTAGGATTTGAAGTTGATTTTGACCGTATTATTTTTTCCGATTCTTTTAGAAGTTTACAAGACAAAACTCAAGTGGTTCCACTTTCTAAGACAGATTTTGTTCATACGCGTTTAACCCATAGTTTAGAAGTAAGTTCAGTTGCCCGTTCTTTAGGAAGAATAGTTGGCAAACAATTACTCGAAAAATATCCGAAACTAAAAGAAAAAGGATACCAAGCAAATGACTTTGGTGCCATTGTTGCCGCTGCGGCATTGGCACATGATATTGGTAATCCGCCTTTCGGGCATTCAGGCGAAAAAGCAATTGGCGAATATTTTAAAACAGGAAAAGGGAAACAGTTTAAAAGTGAATTGACTGAAAAACAATGGCAAGATTTAATAGATTTTGAAGGAAATGCAAACGGATTCAAAATTTTGACTGAAAGTAGAGTTGGAGTCGAAGGTGGCTTGAGGCTGTCTTATGCAACCTTAGGTGCTTTTATGAAATACCCAAAAGAATCATTACCGAAAAAGCCATCAAATCATATAGTTGATAAAAAGTTTGGTGTTTTTCAAGCTGATATAAAAGCGTTTAACAATATCGTTTCAGAACTAGGTCTTTCTAAATTACGAGAGGATAACAATATTGCTTTTAATAGACATCCATTGGCTTTTTTGGTTGAAGCTGCGGATGATATTTGTTATACAATTATTGATTTTGAAGACGGAATTAACCTTGGTTTAATCGAAGAAGAATTTGCGCTAGAATACTTGATAAACTTAGTTAGAGATACCATCAATTCTGAAAAATATTATAAACTAACAACAAAAAAAGATCGAGTTAGTTATTTGCGAGCGCTAGCTATAGGTAATCTTGTAAAAGAAGCGGTAAAAGTATTTTTAGAAAATGAGGAGTCTATTTTAAAAGGTAATTTTCATAAATCGTTGCTAGACAAATGTAAGTATGAGGCACAGATGAATGACATTATTAAATTGAGTGTCGAAAAAATTTATCAAAGTAATGAAGTAATAGAAAAGGAAGTTGCAGGATACAAAATTTTATCAGACTTATTAGTTGTTTTTATTACAGCAGTGAATAATTCTTATGAGAATAAAGCATCTAATTATGATAAATTAGTAATTAGATTACTTCCAGAAAATTATAGACAAACAAAAGAAACATTGTATGATCGAATTTTTTCTATTTGTAGTTTTATTTCGTCAATGTCTGATGGATATGCTCTTTTATTAAATAAAAAGATAAAAGGGGAAATACTTTAAAGCAGTTTTTCTATTTCTTTTTTGATAGATTCTTTATCCAATCCAACAATTTTTTGAAGTTGATTAATACTACCATGTTCAATAAAATTATCAGGAATTCCTAAGCGTTTAATATTTTTGTTTTGATAATTATTTACGGAAGCAAACTCTAAAACCGCAGATCCAAATCCGCCTATAATTGTCCCGTCTTCAATGGTTATTATAGTTTCAAACTCTTTAAATATAATATGCAAAAGCGCTTCATCTAACGGTTTTACAAAACGCATATTAAAATGAGAAATACCGTTATTTAGTAATTCTTTTTCTAATTCAATAACTATATTTCCAATAGGCCCAACAGTTAAAATAGCAACCTTTTCACCTTTTGATAAGCGCTTTCCTTTCCCTATTTCAATTTTTGAAAAAGGAGTTTTCCAGTCTATTTTTGTTCCGTTTCCACGTGGGTACCGAATTGCAATTGGTTGTTTTAATCCAAGTTGCGCCGTAAACATAATATCGCGTAATTCTGTTTCATTCATCGGACAAAAAATAATAAGATTAGGTATCAATCTTAAATACGAAATATCAAAAACTCCGTGATGTGTTGCGCCATCTTCGCCAACCAAACCAGCACGATCAATACAGAAAATTACGGGTAAATTTTGAAGTGCAACATCATGAATAATCTGGTCGTAGGCTCTTTGTAAGAATGTAGAATAGATGTTACAAAACGGAATCATACCTTGAGTTGCCAATCCTGCCGCTAAAGTAACCGCATGTTGTTCTGCAATTCCAACATCAAAAGCACGCTTTGGAAATTTTTCTAACATATATTTAAGAGAACTACCAGTTGGCATCGCTGGCGTAATTCCGACTATATTTTTATTTTGTTCAGCTAATTCAACTATTGTATAACCAAATACATCTTGATATTTTGGAGGCTGGCTCAAGGCAGATTTAGCTATAATTTCTCCAGTTTTTGCATCGAATTTTCCTGGCGCATGATATTTAACCTGATCTTTTTCTGCTTTTTTTAAACCTTTTCCTTTAGTTGTGATAATATGTAAAAACTTAGGACCTTTAATGGATTTTAACCTTTTAAGTTCCTTAAGTATAGCAGTTAAATTATTCCCATCAATCGGGCCAGAATAATTAAAGTTCAACGCTTCAATTATATTATTTTTTCGAACAGATTTTCCAGCCTTTACATGGGTAAAATATTCTTTTAATGCGCCAACACTTGGGTCTATTCCCATAGCGTTGTCGTTTAAAATAATCAATAAATTAGCATCGGAAACTCCAGCGTGATTCAGCCCTTCAAAAGCCATTCCAGATGCAATAGAAGCATCGCCAATTACTGCAATATGTTGTTTGTTAAAATCACCTTTTAAATTGGAGGCAATTGCCATTCCGAGCACTGCTGAAATTGAAGTAGAACTATGCCCAACTCCAAAAGTGTCATATTCACTCTCGCTTCTTTTAGGGAATCCAGAGATGCCACCTAATTGTCTATTTGTGTGAAAAACACCTTTACGACCCGTTAAAATTTTATGTCCGTACGCTTGATGCCCAACATCCCAAATAAGTAAGTCGCTTGGGGTGTCAAAAACATAATGCAATGCGATTGTTAACTCAACAACTCCAAGACTTGCGCCTAAATGACCTTCTTTTGTAGCCACAATATCAATGATAAACTCACGTAATTCTTTAGCAAGTTGAGGTAGGCTTTCGTGTTTTAAAAGGCGGAGTTCCTTAGGTGTGTTTAAAGTATTTAAAATAGTTTTTTGCATAAAACAAAAGTAATAGATTTAATTCGGCTAGTTGGCAGAGAATTAAAAATAGCACTTAATTTAAAAGATTATATATACATAAACCCGTTGTGCATTTAAATAATGCGAATTTTTAAATTATTTATATTTCTATTGTGATATATTGAATAACTGTTAATGAGGTTAATTTAGATAGTATTCTTGTCTTAAAACCTTGAAATGATTTAGCATAATTACGTCGTATCATAAATTGGTCGCAAAGTTGTGAAAACAAGGTCTCTATTCGCTTTCTTTTCTTTCTAAAAATGTAAGTTTGTTTTTTGTAATTATGTTGGTTTTTCCGCATTGGAACTTCCAGTTTTATTTGCTTACTTTCAAACAAATATAATTGATAGTCAGCACTTAAACAACCTTTATCTGCCAAAATCACACAATTATTAAACGGCTCTTTTATGTCTTTTAAATACACCTTGAATAGAACAAACTGCATGAATTTTGTAACCATAATAGTGCATGTTTTGGCTTGCACAAAAACCTCTGTTTGGTGCGCTATAAAATTCTTCTTTGCAAATTTACAGCTATTACTTCTAGATAATTTGACCACCTCTAATGGCATACTATCTACAACAAAATAGTTTTCGCTTCTTTCTATTATAAACAGAGCGTTCAATCTTACTTTTCAAATCAATTAAAATCTCTCTAAATAATTGACATTCACTATCAATACTTATATATTCTGCTGTTAAATTCATGCAATTAATTCTATGTCTTTGAGTTTCGGCTTCCTTTTTTGTTTTAAAAAATGTTCTTTTTCAGTAATAGACTTTAATACTT
>CAZUFO010000140.1:0-3957 GCA_964619615.1 uncultured Lutibacter sp.
TATAGAAATTATAAAAGTAATCGCCGCAAATGGTTCCACAATATTATTAGCCTCACATTTATTAGATGAAGTTGAAAAAGTATGTACGCATGTTGTTGTCATTAGAAATGGTATAAAACTATATGAAGGACGAACAGATGAACTAACTGCTTCTAATGGTTTTTTCGATTTAAGATCGGAAACTAAAAATGAAGAATTAAAAAGTTTACTGAGGAATTTTGAAGGCGTTTCTTCAATTAAAGAAGAACTTGATGGGCTTCTAATTGCAACCTTAAATCGAGATGTTTCTGCTGTAGAAATAAATAAATACCTGTTTGATAACGGTATCGTTTTATCGCACTTAGTTAAACGCAAACCAAGTCTTGAACAACAATTCCTTCAACTAACTAACGATAAATAAAACACAAATGTTTCGACTTTTAAATATTGAATATCAAAAATTAAAACACAACAAAGCAAGTATTGTTTTAATAATCGCATATTTTTTTCTATTAACATCTACAGCATCAATCGCTGCAATAAAATTTGATATCGGTGAAATTAAATTCCATTTAGCAGAAATGGGGATATTTAATTTCCCATATATCTGGCATTTAAACACCTATTTATCGGCAACTATAAAGGTTTTTCTATTACTTGTTATTGTATCAATGATGGCAAATGAATACAGCAATAAAACACTAAAACAAAATTTAATAGATGGTTTAAGCAAAAAAGAATTTGTGCTGTCAAAGTTTTATATGGTTGTTGTATTTGCTTTAATTTCAACTGTTTTCGTGTTTTTTGTTTCGTTAACCTTAGGACTTCTTTATTCTGATTTCACTGAAATGGCTATCATATTTTCTGACCTGCAATATATACTTGCTTATTTCGTAAAATTGGTAGGCTTCTTCTCTTTTGGGCTGTTTTTAGGTATTTTAATAAAACGTTCAGCCTTTGCTGTAGGCGCAATGATTGTTTGGTTAATGTTTGAAGGTTTTATAAAAGGAATGTTGTATTGGAAATTTGAAAATATTGTAGATAATGTAATGCAATTCTTTCCTTTAGAATCAATGGCAAACCTTATTAAAGAACCATTCACTCGTTTTTCAGCAGTAAAATCTGTAGCGAGTCAAATTGGTGAAGATTTGAGTAAAGATACTTCTGTACATTTTACAGATATCTTAATCGTATCCGTTTGGACAGCAATATTCGTTTATCTTTCATATTGGTTATTGAAGCGTAGAGACTTATAAATGTTAAAAAAATAATATTCGCCAAAATAAGTAATTATATACCTATATTTGTTGGTTTCCACATTTCTAGAAATCAATGAAAAAGTATCTTATTATAATCGCAATATTATTATCTAATTCTGCCTTTTCGCAAGGAGAAGCCAACAATTGGGTTTTTGGCTATAATGCAGGTGTTAACTTTGTTAATGGCACAACAGTTAATAACATATCTAACCCTTCATTAAGTTTAAGAACCGAAGAAGGTTGCTCTGCCTTTTCAGACCCTTCTGGCAACTTACTTTTTTATTCTGATGGAAATACAATTTGGAATAAAAACAACAACGTTATGCAAAATGGATCTAACTTATTAGGAAGTTCTTCTAGCACACAGTCTGCAATGATTATTCCTAAACCAGGGAGTGCTACTTTATACTATATTTTTACTGTTGGGTCAAATTTTGATGGCGATGTTTCAGGTTTTAATTATTATACAATTGACATGTCCTTTAATGGAGGGCTTGGCGAAGTAATTGAAGGTCCAGTTAATTTATCAGGAGGTTTGGCAGGCAACTGGTCAGAAAAAGTTGCAGCGGTTAAAGGTGGAGATTGTGATACTTTTTGGGTCGTTTCTTACGAAGGGGATCGATTAAGATCTTTTAAAATTGATGCGTCAGGTGTAAACACAACACCTGTATATTCAACAGCATTTGCACCCGGAAATGACAAAAGAGGTTACTTAAAAATTTCACCTGATGGAAAAAAATTAGCAATTGCTCATTTTCAATATTATCAAAATAATTCAGGAGGTGATAGTAGTGTGCTGTTATACGATTTTAATGATTTAACTGGGCTGGCAACTAATTCTAGACGGCTATATGACGATCCAAATAATAACATTCATCCATATGGTCTTGAATTTTCAAGAGAATCTTCAAAATTATATACCTCAACCTTTAATGGATTCAGTAATTCCGTTTACCAATACGATTTAGAAAGTTCAAATATTGCAACATCAGAAACTTTAATCCGTACACAAACAGGATATCGCGGAGCACTCCAATTAGGACCAGACGGGAAAATATATGCCACGGTTCCTGTGAGTTATTGGGAAGGAACACGTTTTTTAGACGTTATTAATAATCCAGAAGAATTAGGAACAAGTTGTGGTTATCAAACAGATGCTGTTGACTTAGGCTCTGGTATTGCTACACAAGGATTACCACCGTTTATTTCTTCCATTTTTTCGCCTATAAAAATTACTGGTGAAGACGGAAGCGGAAATTCTACTGTCTTAAACGGACAGTTAGTAAATTTATGCGTTGGTGATGATTTAACAATAAGTCCTGACCCGCTAACAGGCGTTGCAACTTATGAATGGACTTTTAACGGAAGGATTGTATCAACCACAAGAGAATTAGTGTTAACAAATATTACCACTGCAGATATTGGTGATTATAATTTAAAAGTAACTTCAGTTGATATCTGTGGACGTTCAAATTTTAGACAAGGATCATTTACAATAGAATCTGTTGATGAACCACCAGTTGCAAACCCAATTGTTACACAACTTGTGTGTGATGATAATTATGATGGAACATTTTCATTTGATTTTAACTCCATGTATGATGCAACTGTTTTAAGAGGACAAAGCCCTACAGTTTTTGAGGTCAATTATTTTGCTTCTCAAACAGATGCAGATAATAATATAAATCCTTTACCTGTTCCCTATGATTCTCCAAATGTTACCATTTTTACCCGAATTCAAAACATACAAAATACAAACTGTTATGACACAACAAGTTTTGATATTACCATCTATCAATCTGCGTTGCCTTTAGATGCCGCAAATATTAGCCCTCTAATTTTTTGTGATGATATTACTGTCGGAACACTTACAGATGGTTTTATTATTTCAAATCTAACAGTCTATGAATCATTAATTTTAAACGAACAACCTGCAACTGATTTTACATTAACCTATTTTTCTGATGTAAATTATATGGTTGCTATAACTACTCCTGCTGTTTTTCAAAACACTGTTGCTTTCGGACAACCTATTTATGTTAGAGTGGCAAATAATTTAGAAGTTAATTGTTTTGCTGACACCTTCTTTAATTTAGAGATTTACGCTCAACCAACTGCAAACATTCCAACAAGACTGTTTTTATGTGACGATGATAACAACGGAACAATGCCTTTCGATTTAACCTTACAAGACAACCTAATTAATACAGAAGTTGGGATGGCTATAACCTACCATAGTTCACAATCGGATGCTGATTTAAATTTAAATGCCATTGTTAATCCTTTTGAAAGTGGCACAACTATAATTTATACCCGTGTAGAAAATATATCAAATACAACTTGTTACGACACTTCAAGTTTTGCAATAGAAGTTTATGATTCTGCATTCCCTTTAGATAGTGCTAGTATTGTCGAACTTACGATTTGCGATAACACTTCTGTTGGAACTGATACCGATGGAATCGTGTTTTTTGATTTAAGTTTAAGAGAAATAGAAATTTTAAACGAACAATCACCTAATGAATTCACACTAACGTATTTTACAGATACGAATTACACATCGCTAATTAACACACCAACTGCTTTTCAAAATACAATTGTTGGCGGACAAACAATATATGTCAGGATGACCAATAACCTAGAAGTTAATTGTTTTACGGACACTTCTTTTAATATTGAGGTATTTGAACTCCCAGTAATTCAATCTACAATGCTTTTT
>CAZUFO010000141.1:0-3827 GCA_964619615.1 uncultured Lutibacter sp.
AACATTGCCTGAAATTGCTTTTGAAAAAGCTGGGATTATTAAAAATGAAATTCCGGTGGTGATTGGTGAATATCAAGAAGAAATACATTCCGTTTTTTATGATAAAGCCATTGAGACGCGCTCAAGTTTGTTTGTGGCAGATAAAAACATTGATAAAATATATAACTGTGATTTAAAGGGAACGTATCAAAAGAAGAATGTAAAGACTGCTGTTCAGGCTATCAAAGTCATCCAAGATTTAAATTTTGATGTTTCTGAAAATACTATTGAAACTGGACTCAAAAATGTGGTGAATAATACAGGTTTGTTAGGTCGATGGCAAATGTTAAATGAAAAGCCATTAATTGTTTGCGATACGGCTCATAATAAAGAAGGACTCTCTTTTGTGTTGCGGCAAATTCTAGATCAAGAATATCGTAAATTACATATTGTTTTGGGTGTTGTTGATGATAAAGACTTAGTACATATTTTACCAATGTTTCCAAAAGAAGCAACTTACTATTTTTGCAAACCCAATATTCCAAGAGGTCTAGATGCAGTTGAATTACAGCAAACAGCAGAACCATTTGAGTTAATTGGTAATGCCTATATATCAGTAAATGAAGCATTAAATATTGCCAAAAGTAATGCCGATAAATCTGATTTTATTTTTGTTGGAGGAAGTACTTTTGTGGTGGCTGAGGTGGTTTGATTTAATTAAACTTGAGTAATTGAAAAATATATATTATACTTGGCTTAGAGCTGTTAAAATAATAGCAAATTCTTAATTGACTAAGCTAGCAATTGAATCTCCAAGATTGCTAATAAAGAAATCTCATTATAATTTTTTTTATCATCGAACTATATTCGTGCAATAATGCTATGAATATTATTTGCTAACTAAAAATTATTTTTATGAAAACGATTAAAAGAGTATTTCTTACAATGCTTGTGTTTGCGTTGTTTGCAAACATGAATTCTTTCGCTCAAGAAGAAGAAAAAGAATTTGAGCCCGTATTTTTAACCATTACAACAATGTACAGAACTCCAAACCTGTCTGATTGGCTTGAAATCGAAAAAGAGTATTTTGATAAGGTAATTATGAAGAACGATTTAATAATCGGTTCAGGTGTTTATTTTTACTATTTCTCTACGGATGACACTGAAGTGATTTAAGTATCAGCATACAAATCTTGGGGAGATATTGAAGTTTCTGGCGATAGAACAGGAGAACTGGTTCGTGAAGCTTGGGCTGATGAAGATGCCAGAGATGCATATTTTAAAAGAGAAGCAGTTATTATACGGGTGTGCATAGCGATGCAATTTATCGGAATGTACCAGAATTAGATAAATAAAATTCCTGCTAAATAATTAAAAACCTGGACTTTGGTTCAGAGTTTTTTATGCTTAAAAAACGCATAAATATTTAAGTTAAAGAGTGATTTTTTTTGTGACAGTTTCTTGAAATAAAACTTTATAAAAAAAAGATTTTTTTTTGTTATAAAAACTTTGTCAGAATAAAAAACTCATTTATATTTGCACCCGCTAAGGGCAATTAGCTCAGTTGGTTCAGAGCATCTCGTTTACACCGAGAGGGTCGGGGGTTCGAATCCCTCATTGCCCACATCAATTATAATCCTGATGATTTTTTCATCAGGATTTTTTGTTTTCAAAAAAAGAGGAATGTATTCATTCTTGTTTTTGAAAATAAAAAATCTAATTGTGCAAAGGACAAAAATTTAGTGCCTTTAGAAATGGAAGTTTTGGTTTAAGTTAAAACCAAAAAAAACCTATCAATACGACAGGCTTTTTGTAGAAATAAGTTTAAAGTAATAAATTAAATTACTTTTACATTTATTGCGTTTAATCCTTTAGGGCTTTCTTCTACATCGTAGCTTACTTTGTCGCCTTCATTGATTTCATCAATTAGTCCATTTGCGTGTACAAATACATCTCTGTCACCCTCATCTGGAGTGATGAATCCAAATCCTTTAGATTCATTGAAAAATTTTACTGTTCCGTTACTCATAATTAAAAATTGTTATTTAAAATGCAAATATACAATTTTGTATTTACTTTTGAAAGTATTGAAGATAATTTAATAAAAAGATGAGTAAATTATTTAATTCTTCATTATTCATAGAACACAATACTACTAAAAATAGCGAAATTTTTGTTTAAACAATTTCAATATTAAATACTATATTTACAACTCTAACAAAATCAATTTACTTTTATGAAAAATCAAAATTATAAAAACCATGCACATATGGTTCCTGGTTTTCACTATGTAGGTTTTCTATTAATAATGGTCCTTTTAATAGTATCTATTATAAATTTAGTTAAAACGAGCAGCGAAAATACATATTCAGCATCTTTACTGGTTTTAGTATCAGTTATCTTTTTAGTTATTTCTTATTACTCACGTTCTTTTGCATTAAAAGCGCAAGACAGAGCAATTAAGGCTGAAGAAAATTTCAGACATTATTTGTTGACAGGTAAACCTTTGAGTTCTGAGTTAAGAATGCGTCAAGTTATTGGGCTTCGTTTTGCTTCTGATGAAGAATTTCCTGTATTGGCTGAAAAAGCAGTAAAAGAAAAGTTATCAGAAAAAGAAATCAAACAACAAATTACTACATGGAAAGGTGATTATTATAGAGTGTAATTATGAAAAAATATATAACATTACTAATAATTTGCGGATTCATCTTTTCATGTAGTAAAGGTCAAAAAAAAGTTGTTGATGAATTACCTGCTGAAACAATTGTTTCGGTTGATGAGTATGAAATTTTACCCAAAATAAAAGTTGAATTTAAATCGATAGATGGTTTGTTGATTTCAGCAGATTACTATGAAGTAAAAAATAATAAACGAGCAATATTGTTATGTCACCAAGCAGGTTATAGTAGAGGTGAATATATAGAAACTGCTAAACGTTTAAACTCATTAGGGTATAGTTGTTTGGCAATAGACCAGCGATCTGGAAACGAAGTTAATAATGTAGAGAATGAAACTGCTATAAGAGCAAAAACTATTGGTCTTTCAACAAGTTATTTAGATGCAAAGCAAGATATTGAAGCAGCTATTGAATATTTATATGATATTAATGGTAATAAACCAATTATATTAGTTGGAAGTTCTTATTCTGCATCTTTGGTTCTATTAATCGGTAAAGAGAATGAAAAGGTAGAAGCGGTAGCTGCATTTAGCCCTGGAGAATATTTAAAAGGAATTAAAATGAACGAGCGATTACAAGATTATAAAAAACCTGTTTTCTTAACTTCATCTAGGAGTGAAATTGAGCAAGTTGAAAATTTAAATCTTGTGATGACTGAAGGGTTTCGTTATTTTTTTAAACCCCCTTTTCCAGGAGTTCATGGTTCTAAAGCTTTATGGGATTCAACGGAAGATAGTGATAAATATTGGTTTGCATTTGAAGAGTTTTTTATAATAATGGAAAGTAAGAAGCCCAACAATTAAGTTGAATTTTTTTAAATCACTTAATTAAGAAATTATTGTTTAATTATTTTTTGTTGTATTAATTGCCATCATTAATATCACAACGGTCATTGTAGTTACGGTATTTAAAGTGAAAAATAAATTTAAAATCAGTATAAGAAGTAGATCCTCCATTTGAATAAGCATCGATTGTACCGCATGTAGATACAACTTTTCAAGGGCAAATGGCGCACCACCATACCATTTAAATTAACTTGTACAGCATAGTTGTTAATTCAATCAGTTCAAAAAGCAGTTGCAGCATTTAGCCATGGTGAATATATAAAAGGTGTAATGTTACCAGTCAAATTTCTAATTATAAGAAACCAGTTTTTGTAACTTCTTCAAAT
>CAZUFO010000142.1:0-3757 GCA_964619615.1 uncultured Lutibacter sp.
TTTGATAGAAATATAAATAATTTGAAAATTAGCATTATTTAAATGCACAACGGATTTACTTTACAGGTTCAATAGATTTAACTTTTTTTGAGAATTTTGATGTATTTACTTTTTTATTTGTCAAGGTAAAATATTGATATGGATTCCAAATATAAACAAAATACTTCTTGTCAGTTAAAATATTTCAACTACTTTTATTCTATGGCATACACAGCAACCATAGAAGAAGAAAATAAAGAAATTGCGAAGCGCTATAAAGACCTATTAAAAGGCACCTATAGACGTTTAACAACTGCTGATAAAAAGAACATTCGTAAAGCATTTGATCTTGCAGTTGAAGCACATAGCAATCAACGACGCAAAACAGGAGAGCCATATATTTATCATCCTATTGCGGTCGCAAAAATTGTAGCCTATGAAATTGGTTTAGGCCCAAGAGCAATTATTGCTGCATTATTGCACGATGTTGTTGAAGATACGCATTATACACTCGAAGATATTGAAGGAGAATTTGGAGAAACCATTGCTCGAATTGTAAATGGTTTGACAAAAATTTCGAGACTTAGTAAAGAACAAGATACGTCTATTCAGGCTGAAAATTTTAGAAAAATGATTTTGACATTAAATGATGATGTTCGAGTTATTTTGATAAAAATTGCCGATCGCCTACATAATATGCAGACAATGGATGCAATGCCAGATTATAAGCAGTTAAAAATCGCTTCAGAAACCTTGTATATTTATGCACCACTTGCACATCGGTTAGGTTTGTATAATATCAAAACTGAACTAGAAGACTTAGGTTTAAAATATACAGAACCCGAAGTATATAACGATATTTCGGGTAAAATAGAAGACAGTAAAGAAGGTCAAGAAAAGTACATCCGTTCTTTTGCCAAAATTCTTAGAGAGAGTTTTAATAAAGAGGATTTTAAATACAAAATTAAAGGTAGAAGTAAATCTATTTATTCTATCAGAAGAAAAATGCGCGTACAAGGCGTAACCTACGAAGAAATTTATGATAAATTTGCTGTTCGTATTATTTATAAATCAGAAGAATCTCAAGAAAAATTTGATGCTTGGAAAATTTATTCCATCGTAACAGATCACTTTCAACCAAACCCTGTTCGACTACGCGATTGGATAACACAACCTAAAACCACGGGTTATGAATCTTTACATATAACAGTTATGGGGCCTTTAGGACGCTGGGTTGAAGTTCAAATTCGTTCTGAACGTATGGACGAAATTGCTGAAAAAGGATATGCTGCACATTACAAATACAAAAATGCTAGCGAAAAAGAAAGTGGTTTAGAAACATGGTTAAATAGATTAAAAGAAACTTTAGAAAACCCCGATGTAAATGCGGTAGATTTTGTTGAAGATTTTAAATTAAATTTATATTCTGATGAAATTTTTATTTTCACTCCAAAAGGCGAATTAAAACCAATGCCAACTGATGCAACAGCGTTAGATTTTGCATTTTCAATTCATACAGAAATTGGTATGAAATGTAGAGGTGCAAAAGTAAATGGAAAACTGAAACCCATCAACCATATTTTAAAAAGTGGCGATCAGGTTGAAATTATTACAGCAAAACAACAAAAACCTAAGTTAAGATGGCTAGATTTTGTTGTTACAGCTAGAGCAAGAGCTAGAATTAAAGCAGCACTTAGAGAAGATCAAAAAGAAATAGCACAAGAAGGAAAAGAAATATTGACTCGTAAATTGCGTTCATTAAAACTTACCTTGAATGAAAACACTGTTAATGAATTAGTTAGTTATTTTAAGTTAAAAACAAGTTTAGATTTGTTTTATCGCATTGGAAATGGCTCGATAGAAAATAGTCAATTAAAAGATTTTGTTGCACAGCGTAGCAATGCTTTCATTAATTTTTTCAAAAAGCGAATACGCAGTTCACCAGATACTGCAACCATTGATAAAAATGAAATTAATGAGAATTTTGACATGCTTATTTTTGGACAAGAAGAAGAGCAATTAGAATATACATATGCTAAATGTTGTAACCCAATTCCAGGTGATAAAGTTTTTGGTTTTCTAACCATAAAAGAAGGTATAAAAATACACCGAATAGATTGCCCAAATGCTGTAAGCTTACAAGCAAACTATGCCTACAGAATCATGAAGGCTAAATGGATTGATTCTACCCAACAAGATTTTAAAGTGTTTTTATTGGTAAGCGGTGCTGATAAGTTTGGATTGGTAAGTCAATTAACACGAGTTATTTCAAATAACATGCACGTAAATATACACAGTCTTAATATTACAGGGATAGATGGTATATTTGAAGGTAGAATTACAATTAGCGTTAAAAATAATCAACAATTAAAGAAACTAAAAGATAATATACTTAAAATTGATGGAATCGAAAAAGTAGAACGTATTTATAAGCAATAACATTATTCCGAATTAAAGGTCAATAATTTCTATTTTTTACAAGGCGTACTTTAAAAAAAACCATTAATTTTGTTTTTTTGTTTTCAACATTAAACATGATTAATAACCAAGATAATCAAGCAATCGTTCGCGATGTATTTGTTAAATACTTGCAATCACACGGGCACCGTAAAACTCCCGAGCGTTTCGCGATACTTCATGAAATTTATAACCTAACGGAACATTTTGATATTGAGTCGCTTTATATCAATATGAAAAACAAAAAATATAGAGTTTCTAGAGCAACTTTATACAATACTATTGAACTTTTATTAGAATGTGGTTTGGTTCGAAAACACCAATTTGGGCAAAACCAGGCACATTACGAAAAATCATTTTTCAATAAACAACACGATCATGTTATTTTAACTGATACTACTGAAGTGATGGAGTTTTGTGATCCAAGAATTCAGTTTATTAAAAAAACAATCGAAGAGACTTTTAACATAAATATTCACTCTCACTCTTTGTATTTCTACGGAACAAAAAAAGAGAAAAACAACACATAACTAACTAAAAAAATGTCTGTAAATTTATTATTAGGATTGCAATGGGGCGATGAAGGGAAAGGAAAAATTGTTGATGTATTAACAACAGATTATGATATTATTGCACGATTCCAAGGCGGTCCAAATGCAGGACACACTTTAATTTTTGACGGACATAAACATGTGTTGCATACTATTCCTTCTGGAATTTTTCATAAAACAGCAATTAATGTTGTTGGAAATGGTGTAGTAATTGATCCTGTTATTTTCAAAAATGAATTGGATAATTTAGAAAAATTCAATTTAGATTTTAAATCAAAATTATTAATCTCAAGAAAAGCACATTTAATTTTACCAACGCATCGCCTACTTGATGCTGCTTCAGAAACTGCAAAAGGAAAAGCAAAGATTGGTTCTACTTTAAAAGGTATCGGCCCAACATATATGGATAAGACTGGTAGAAACGGATTGCGAGTTGGTGATTTAGAAATGAATAATTGGGAAGAGCGTTATAAAGCGTTGACAAAAAAGCACTTAAAAATGCTAGATTTCTATGGAATTGAATTGGAATATAATTTGGAAGAATTACAAATAGAATTCAACAAAGGAATTGAACGCTTAAAACAATTGACATTTATTGACAGCGAAGAATACTTGAATAACGCCATGAAAAATGGGAAGACCATTTTAGCAGAAGGTGCTCAAGGTTCACTCCTCGATGTTGATTTTGGAACCTATCCATTTGTTACTTCTTCCACCACAACTGCAGCAGGCGCATGTACTGGTTTAGGTGTGGCACCAAATAAAATTGG
>CAZUFO010000143.1:0-3706 GCA_964619615.1 uncultured Lutibacter sp.
TTAATCGACAAAGCCGAATTAGAAAACATATCATTTCAACCCAACTTAATTGATTACTCTAATGATTTCACTACCAAAAGTAGTGTGACAATAAAATATGGTAACCCAAAAATTTCGTTAGGAGAATTTCAAGTACACTCAGCAAGAAATTCATTAAAATTTAGATTTAATTTCAATAATCTGCTTACTCTTAAATAAATTTTATATTTTTGTACAAAATGGACAAGTATGGACAAGTATGGACAATAATAGACAAATGTTAAAAATTACAGATATTGCAGAGAGATTAAACGTTTCTCAAAAATCCGTAAGAAGATATATTCAATCAGGCAAATTAACTTCAAATAAAATAGGAGGCATACATCGAGTTGAAGAGAGCGAACTTCAATATTTTTTAAACCTTTCTGTTTATGAAAATGGTGTAAATAAAAAAATAGAATTCACTCGACCAAAATCAAAAAAAACAGACCTTGTTAATTGGATTGATATTTCTGAAAAATGGGATAATCCAAAGAAATCTAAATTCACATCTGCTGATTTATTCTGTGGTGCTGGTGGAATGGCAAAAGGTTTTGAAATGGCAGGTTTTAATCAACTTTGTGGTATGGATTGGTTTAAAGAAGCAGGAATGACATACCGTCATAATTTTAAACATACATTTATTGAAGGAGATATTACTCAAAAAGAAGTCAAAGATAAATTTATTCAAACAGTTCGAAAACAATTAAAAGGGAAATCTTTAACTGTTCTTTCAGGTGGTTTTCCGTGTCAAGGTTTTAGTATGTCAGGAAGTAGAATTGTAGAAGATAAAAGGAATTCTTTATATAAAGATATGCTTGAAATAATTGCAGAACTACAACCTGAATTTATAGTAGCAGAAAATGTTAAAGGCCTGCGTTCAATGTTAAAAGGAAAAGTTGAAGATAAAATAAAAGAAGATATTCGAAATTTAGGCTATGAAGTTAATGTTACTGTTTTAAATTCTGCTGATTACTATGTTCCTCAAAAAAGAGAAAGAGTTATTTTTATAGCAAACAGGATAAACAAAAAAAATCATCATCCAACTCCTTTATTAGAATCAGGTTCATATATTACAACAAAAGAGGCTATTAAAGATTTGATTTCTGTAAAAGATAATAAAGAACTAAATCATATCAGAACAAAACATAGTGATGATATGAAAAAAAGACTTTCAAAAGTCCCTGAAGGGAAAAGTTTATATGACAACTATTCTGATTCATGGAAAAAATGTACATGGAATGAAGCAAGTTGCACAATTAAAGAAAACCATGGCGGAGTTAATATACATCCTATCGAACCAAGAGTTATAACAGTTAGAGAAATGGCTCGTTTACAATCATTTCCAGATGATTTTATCTTTAAAGGTTCAAAAGGAAAACAAATGGTTCAAATAGGGAATGCAGTTCCTCCATTATTAGCAAAAGCAATTGGACTCGCAATAAGACAAACGATTGATAAATAACTATTTACAACAATGTATAAAAATAATAGCGGTTTTAGTGCTAAATTTAAAGGTAGTATCTTTGCACAAAGTTTAGTGATAAATTGAAAGGTTAGAGCCTTGAAATCCGCTACTATTCTTATACTAACCGATAAGCGAACTTAATCTCAAAAAACTAAATTCTTCAATTCTTTTACAACCACTTTCAACATTTCATCTGTAAAATCAAGATGTGTAACCATTCGTAATTTACCATCGCCCATACCAATTAATAAAATATTTTTATCGGCTAATTTTTGTACAAACTTATTTTCATCAACACCATCAGCAGTATAAAAAATAACAATATTGGTTTCTATGGGTTCTACTTTTTTAATCAAAGGGGAGTTTTCTAAAGTAATTCCTAAAGCCTTGGCTTTTCTATGGTCATCTGCCAAACGTTCTATATTATTAGCTAACGCATAAATGGCTGCAGCTGCCAAATAACCTGCTTGTCGCATTGCGCCACCAAAAAGTTTCCGAATTCGTATTGCTTTTTTAATATGCTCATTTGTACCAATTAATAAAGAGCCAACGGGCGCACCTAATCCTTTAGACATACAAATTGAAATAGTATCAAACAATTCGCCGTATTGTTTTGGTTGCTCGTCTTTTGCAGCCAATGCATTAAATAAACGTGCGCCATCTAAATGAAATTGTAAGTCATGTTTTTTACAAACTTCTTTTATTTTTTTAAGTTCATTAAGTTCCCAACAAGCACCACCACCCTTATTGGTAGTATTCTCAATAGTTACCAAACTGGTTTTTGCTAAATGGTAATTTTTTGGATCATTGATTAGTTCTTCTACTTGTTCGGCCGTAAACATACCTCTATCGCCATCAATCAACGCACAAGAAACTCCTGAATTAAAAGCAGCGCCGCCACCTTCAAAATTATAAACATGTGCCCATTTATCACAAATTAATTGCTCTGCAGGTTGTGTATGAATTTTTATCGCAGTCTGATTTGCCATCGTACCCGAAGGAAAAAATAAAGCGGCTTCTTTCCCGAACATTTTGGCAACTTTTTCTTCTAATGCGTTAACTGTTGGGTCTTGTTTAAATACATCATCACCTACTTCGGCGCTCATCATTGCTTCCAGCATTCCTTTTGTTGGCTTTGTTACCGTATCGCTTATTAAATTTATTTCCATTTACTAATTTCTTAATGCATCCCAATTGGCGAACCATCAGGGATTTTAGGCGAAGTTGTTTTTTTGAATTTTGAAGAATCCTTTTTAAAGTTTTCTATGGATGCTAACATTTGTTCATTATACATTTTTTGGACTCCTGAAACTGAACTGTTTTTCAGAAAAGAAGAAATTTCATCTAATTTAAAAAATACAATAGCAATTACTTGTTGATATGTTTTAGTATTCGCACCCAAATAAAACAATTGATTTAATACTTGATTATTCACAACGTTCTGCAACTCTTGTAAATACGCATCTGAATGCGTTATTTTAAATGATTTTTCTATTACAGTATCTATCAGTTCAACCAATCCTAATTGACTGTTATCTAAACTTTTATACTGTATCAATCTTGATGCTCTTTCAGGATTAAACAGTAATTCCAACGTCAATTCCGAGGCTGTTTCAACAGCACCAAAAGGATCAAATGCAACACTATTTTTACTTTTAAAAGATTCACGTGTTCTTGGATGTCCCATTGCGCGTGGTGGAAATAAATCCAATAAATTCTTTGGGATGGCGATTTCTTCAACATCAATAGTTTTTAAAAGAACGGACAATGCTTTTCTTTCATCTTCGCCAGAAACATGTGTTATGTTTCCTTGTGGGCTTCCTTTTACAGAATAAGAATAATTTAAACCTCCAATCAGTTTTGAAACGGCTTCTGTTTGATATCGATGGAAAAAATATAATGGAACAAAAACATCTTCTAATGTGGAATATGATTCGTTATTCTTAATATTATCCAAAGAAAAATTAGCAACCCCCAATTTACGAACAGCCAATACATTTTCTAATTCTGCAGAAATATCTGAGCCATTATCCCACAAATGTGCCTCAGCACTTGCACTTCCTTTTGGCCTGGCATCAGCATCAGACAAATATTTCAATCCGCTTTCAAAAGCAGTATCTAAAATGTTAGTTAATTCAGTTGCTTCGTTTTCAATAAATTCTTGGTATGAATAGGCAACCGTTACTTTATCCCAATCGCCTATTCCAACAGCATACGCAT
>CAZUFO010000144.1:0-3635 GCA_964619615.1 uncultured Lutibacter sp.
GTACCATCAATAATAGAAGTTACGCCAATTGAAATTGCTTTAATTGTTTCTGTAATTGTAACTACATCTAGGCTTTCTACTTCGTCGGTTAATTTGTGATAATCTTTATCTATATCAATTTGTGTTGTAGAAAAAGTGTGCGCAGGAATACCCAATCGTGCTAGAGAAGCATTGTCAGACCTAAAAAACAACCTAAATTTCGGATATGGATCTGGATATAATTTATAGCCACTTCCTTCCATATTTTTTTGAATTATTTTTCCGAAATCTGAACGGTCAAATCCTGTCAACCAAGCTGTTTTAGGTCCAAAACTAGATTCTTTACCTATCATTTCAATATTAATGCCAGCAACAATATGTTCAGGAATAATTTGTGTTCCGAAAAAATTAGAACCAATCAACCCCATTTCTTCAGCAGTAAAAGCGATAAATAAAATGGAACGCTCATTCATGTTTTTTTCTTTAAAGTATTCAGCCAACGCTAAAATAGCAGCTACACCAGAAGCGTTATCATTGGCGCCATTATAAATTGAATCTCCATTAATTGGTTCTTTACTAATTCCTAAATGATCATAGTGTGCAGAAATTACCACAAACTCATTTATTTTGCTTTTACCTGGTAAATAACCAATCATATTAGTTAAGTCTAACGTTTTATGATTTACTTTTTGACGATAAGAACCTGTACCAGGATATGCTTCTAAACCAATTCTTTCAAATTCAGATTCAATATATTTTGCTGCTTTTTCAATTCCTGATGTTCCTGCCTTTCTTCCTTGCATATCATCTGAAGCCAATGTAAACAAATGCTTTTTTACTAGATTCTTATTAATTATTTCCGATTTATTTCCACAAGAAAACAGGAGCATCGAAAGAAAGAATATGCAAGATATTTTTATAACATTCATTTTTTAGGTTTTAATTATTAAAATCAAAGATATAAATATTTTGTATTTTTGCTGAAAATTTAACAGATGGATTTAAGCCTTATTCCGAAAATAAAACATACCGATTCTAACAACTTCTTTTTATTAGCCGGTCCTTGCGCTATTGAAAGCGAAGATATGGCAATGCGAATTGCAGAAAAAGTAATTTCTATTACCGATGCCTTAAAAATTCCGTACGTATTTAAAGGGAGCTTCAAAAAAGCAAATAGAAGTAGAATTGATAGTTTTACTGGTATTGGCGATGAAAAAGCGCTAAAAATTCTACGAAAAGTTTCTGAAACTTTCAATGTGCCAACCGTAACTGATATTCATGATGTGTTAGATGCTAAAAAAGCCGCACAATATGTTGATGTATTGCAAATCCCTGCATTCTTAGTTCGTCAAACCGACTTAGTAGTTGCTGCTGCCAAAACAGGAAAGGTTGTAAATTTAAAAAAGGGACAATTTATGAGTCCGTCTGCAATGCAACACGCTGTTCAAAAAGTAAAAGATAGCGGTAGTGATAAAGCATGGATTACCGATAGAGGAACTATGTTCGGTTACCAAGATATGATTGTTGATTTTAGAGGGATTCCAGAAATGAGAGCTTTTGCTCCTGTGGTATTGGATGTTACACATTCATTACAACAACCCAATCAAAGTAGCGGTGTTACTGGCGGAAGACCTGATATGATTGAAACGATTGCCCGTGCTGGTATTGTAAATAATGTTGATGGATTGTTTATCGAAACTCATTTTGATCCTGCAAATGCAAAAAGTGACGGTGCTAATATGTTAGATATTGCGCATTTAGAAAACTTGTTGACTAACTTAGTGGCGATTCGTAAAACGGTGAATCGACTTTAATATTACTCATTCTACACCTCTGTGCGGCGAGTGCAGTCTAAAATTAAACAATTAGATAAATAAAATGAGGTCTCGACTTCGCACGAACAGACATTCTTTATTTTTTATAATAGGTATTCCAACTACTAAATTTACTTCTTGCAGTGTCTGAAGGAAACTTCATTTCCAATGCTTTTGACTTGCTTTCAACCTTTATTTTTAATAATGAAATAGAATCTTTTGAAGCATTTTTTACAAAAATAACATACGTAGTGTTATCTTTTTTACCAATCCACTTATTATCTCTTGGTACAAAAGTCTCTTTCTTAATCATGTATTGCATATGCATAGGGCCTTTCATGTCATAATGAATACTATCATTCCAAATAGAATACGTAACTTTCGCTGAAACACCATTTCCCATTTCAAAACTACGCTCCCAATTCCCTATAAACAGAATATCATCTGAAGTTTCAGTAACGATTAATTCTTCAACGTTTTTTTTAACGCTTTTTTGACAACTAACTAATACTAAAGCAAAGATAATTAAAAGTATTCCTGTATTTTTCATTTTCTTGATTTTGACACTTACAAAACTACTAAAATAAAGATGTTTATTTTAGTAGTTTTAGTAAATTTGGCAAAACATTTTCTGTATGTCCGTAAAGAATCATAAATATATAAAGTGCGTCATTCTGAACTTGTTTCAGAATCACATAACGCTGTTAATGAGCAAATAAGATGAGACCCTGAAATAAATTCAGGGTGACGTAATAATTATTTGACAGAAAGCGGATATACATAACATTTTTAATCATAAATTAAAACCATGAAAAAAACACTTTTAATATCATTTTTATTTGCGTTTATGCTTTTAGTTTCTTGTAAGCAAGAAGTAAAACACGAAGAAAAAAAACCAACTGCAAAAACTGAAAGCAATTTTGTAGAACAATTTTCCGATACTAAAATATTGAGATACGAAATCCCTCAATGGGATGAATTATCATTAAAACAACAAAAATTAGTATATTATCTTACACAAGCAGGATTGAGCGGAAGAGATATTATGTATGACCAAAATTACCGTCATAACTTAAAAATCCGTAGAGCATTAGAAAATGTTTATATAAATTTCAAAGGAGATAAATCTTCTGATGATTGGAAAAACTTTGAAATCTATTTAAAGAGAATATGGTTTGCAAACGGTATTCATCATCACAGTGCTAATGATAAATTTAAATCAGGATTTTCTAAAGACTACTTAAATTCGCTTTTAAAAGACACTAACACTTCCCTCACAGGAGAAGCATTCGAAGTTATCTTTAATGATAAGGATGCTAAAAAAGTAAACTTAAATGCAGAAATAGGTCTGATTGAAGGTTCTGCAGTAAACTTTTACGGAAGTGATATAACTACTAAAGATGTTGAAGGTTTTTACACTAAATTATCTGACCCAAATGACAAAACTCCTTTAGAATTAGGGTTAAACTCACAATTGGTAAAAGAAAATGGTGTTGTAAAAGAACGTATTTATAAAAGTGGTGGATTGTACGGAGCAGCAATCGATAAAATTGTGTTTTGGTTAGAAAAAGCAAAAGGAGTTGCTGAAAACGCAAAACAAGTAGAAGAATTTGAAATATTAATTGCTTATTTCAAAACTGGAGATTTAGAAAAATGGAATGATTATAATGTGCTTTGGGCAACAAATACTGAAGGAGATATTGATTACATTCTTGGTTTTATCGAAGTGTATAACGATCCTATGGGATATAGAGGTTCGTATGAAGCAATCATCCAAATTAAAGATTTCGAAATGTCTAAAAAAATGGCAATTGTAGCAGAATCTGCACAATGGTTTGAAGA
>CAZUFO010000145.1:0-3581 GCA_964619615.1 uncultured Lutibacter sp.
CCAAGTATAAAATATGCGGCTTAAAATTAAATACCTATTAATGCGAGATTAATAAGTAATTAATCTTCCCATTATTCATCTTAATTCCGTTGCAAATTAGCAAAAATCTGTTGGTAATTTTGATTGTTCGGCGCTATTTTTAATAATTGAGAGCATGTATTTATAGCATTGCTGTTTTTTGTATTTAATTCAGCAATTAATTGAACATATAAAAGCCGTTCATCATTATAGAAAATTGAATTACCTTTCTTAGTTATTTTAAGGGATTCATTATAATTACCTTTTTGTTGTAATAACAACGCATAGTTGTAAAAAGCGTTCAAATTAGCAGGCTCTTTACCAACGGCTTTACTCATATATGCTAACGCCTTTGTTGGCTGTTCAATTTCATTATATAAAAGCCCTAACATATAATATGAATAGCCAAAGTCTGGTTCTTGCTCAATAACTTTCAAATACAATTGTTCGCTTTTATTAATTTTTCCTTGCTGATAATACAACAATGCTAAATTCATTCTCGATCTGTTGTAATATCCATCAATTTCTATGGCTCTTTTATATGATCTTATAGCAGAAGAAACGTTCTCTTTTGCTTGGTAATATACCCCTAAATGATGCTGACCTGCAGCAAAATCTGAATTCACATTTAATACATCTAAAAACTCTTTATTGGCAGTTTTAAAATCGTTATTAGTTGTCATGTCTATTCCCAACATATTAAAATATTCCGCTGCCGAAATACGAACCACTCGAAGTGAGTCATTTAACAACGGCTGAATATTTGCCGCTACATTCGTATTTTGAATTCTTTGAAAAGAACGAATTGCTTCATTACGAACAATGGCAGATGAATCATTTAAATAACGAACCAATTTTTGTACTTGCAACTGCGATAATTGTTGATTAGCGTATTGATTCAAAGCAGTCGCTCTGGCAATATCTGGGTATTTAGAATTTGACATTAATATTTCGAAAGCAGTAATATCGCCATGATATCCTTTTAACAAATGGTCTGAAAAATGATCTGCTCGTTCTTCTCCAAATTTAGAAATAATTGCTTCACTTGCCCATTCTGGGCTTTTATCAGTATGGCATCCATTACAAGAATTAGGAACGCCATAAGCAACTGTTTGATCTGGTCTTGGAACTCTAAAACTATGGTCGCGTCTAAAATCAACACCCATATATAGCTTGCCTGGCATATGGCAATTTACACATTGTGCTCCTTCAGAATTTATGGGATGAAAATGATGTGATGGCTCATTATAATTTGGTGTGTGACATTGCATACACAAATCATTTCCTTGTTTTTTCAACTTTAATGAATGTACATTGTGGCAATCTTTACACGACACATCATTGTGGTACATTTTACTTTGCACAAATGACCCGTAAACATACACCTCATCATTTATTTGCCCGTCTAATTCATACAGCGGATCTACCAATAAACTTGGCGAGTAATGATCTAAATAATTACCTTCGTAATCAAAATAATTGGTTAATTGTGATCTTCTTGAATGACACCTCGCGCATTTTTGAACAACTTCTTCAGAACTCATATTCGAATCCATATACATGGAAGGTGGCTTAATGTTTTCTTGTGGATTTTCATAAAAAGAAACATGAGTACTCAATGGACCATGACAGGCTTCACAACTTACATTTATTTCACTAAAAAAAGTAGTATAGGTATCGGTTTTACTATCGTAATTTTTTTGAAGATTTGTAGAATGACAATCGGCACACATAGTATTCCAACTCATCGCGCTTCCTGTCCAATGCAAACGATCTCCATGGTTGATATCAATGGTTGTATTTAATGAAAACCATTCGTTTTTTACCGAATCCCAAGCGGTAGTTAAACATTGATATTCACCATTTGGGAATTTAATTAAATATTGTTGCAGTGGCGTAACTCCAAAAGTATATTCGATTTTAAAATCGGCGTACGTACCATCCATACTTTCTGTGTTCACATAAAAATCATTTCCTTTTTTAAAAAAAGTACTTTTAATTGATTTGTTAGTAAATGTGTTGTTTTTAAAATCTCCTAAAACTGATATTGAGTCTGCAATTTGCATTGCTAAATCGTGATGTGAACCTTTCCAATCTTTAAATTGATCTTGGTGGCAAGATTTACAGGTTTCTGAACCTACAAAAGTTGCCGTTACTTCTGCTCCGTTTTTTAACTCCGTGTACGTTTCTTTTTCTTTTGATGTACATGAATTAAATAAAAAAACAAGCAACCCAAAACAGGTTACTTGTTTTATGATAGTTATGAATTGGTTGGTTATACTCATTCTTAAATTTGAACACGCAGTTATTAAGTTGCCAAATATAAGTATAATCTAATTATTGTTTTACGATTCTACTGGTTACTACGCCTTTATTCGTATTAATTTTTAACAAATAAATACCCGTGGCAATATCTGAAACATCCATAGATTACAATTCATATTTTTGCTCTCTAATTAATCTACCATCTAAAGAAAATAATGACAATCGTTCAACACTTAAATTGTTTTTTACCGCAATATTAATTTGTTCAAAAGTTGGGTTTGGGTAAATTGAAATAGTGTTTTCTAATAAATAATCTGAGACGCTTAATGCGACACAAGCTGCATTTACTTCAACTGCACTTGCACAACCTATCGCGTTTCCTGAAATAACACTTGTTCCTTGAGCCCCTAAATAAGTACAAACATTCATTATTTCGCAAGTTGAAAGTAAGATGTTATTTCTAATAGTAAGTATTGAAATATTAGTGTGATCTACATTAACCATCCCAGAAATATCAATTAATTTTGGATTTGCATCAATTTGAAACCCTGAAGTACCGCCATTAGCACTAATTGTTGTTAATGCCTCAATTCCATTTAATGAAGTTAATTCTGCGTTTGTAGAAACATCAAAAGTTGTACCTATTGAACTTAGCATATCAAAACCTCCTAAACTTGTAATATTATTATTACTTTCTATTGTAAAAGAAGCACCAACACTTGTTAAACCGTTAAAACCTGTAAAGTCAGTTAACCCAGTATTATCTTTTACCCAAAAATAACCTCCAATTGTCGTTAACTTGTCTAATCCACTGAAATTAACTAAATCATAATTATACTGAATTTCGACATAGTCACCGACAGTTAAAATATTATCTAACCCTGCTAAATCTGTCAACGCTGTATTCCAATAAATGTATAGTACGCCTGTTAATGAAGTTACACCCTTCAAACCATCTAAACTTGTTAATGCAAAATTTCCATACAAACTAATTCTAGTAGTTATAGTTGTATTATTTGAAAAAACGGAAAGACCATCGGTTATTTGAGTGCTGCGTACATCTAAACCTCCATTAATTGTAGTAATATTAACTAAAGGACTTAAGTCTGCAATATCTGTCGCTGAAAAAGCATCATTCCCAAGAATTAAATCTCCGTCTATTGTAGTACAAGTTGGATAATCCACTAAGAACTGAGTGACAGCTGCTTGATTCAATAACTGTACGTCACCTGCAGGAGGGCATTGTGAATACCCAATGGTAAAAGTTAACGCCGTAAAAAATAAAAGTAATTGTTTTT
>CAZUFO010000146.1:0-3464 GCA_964619615.1 uncultured Lutibacter sp.
AATTCTCGGTGCAAGAGCTGAACACCCAGCTCTAGAAGAAGAAGCAAAAAGAGTAATAAATAGTTTACCTCAAATGAAAGCTGGCGAACAAAACGGTAAAAAAGTAAATGTTACTTATATGTTACCGATTTCATTTAATGTAGAGTAGAAATAAAAAATTGAAATGTCATTCCTGCGAAGGCAGGAATCTAAACCAAATATTATAATGGATTCCTACCATCGCAGGAATGACAGGAACTTAAATGTAAAGAATTCTATGAAAAAGAAAATTCTAATTATTATCATTAGTTTGATAGCCTTAAAAACCGAAGCACAGTCTTCGGTTTTTAAAGTTGTAGATAGTTTAATGTTAGAGGGTAAATACCAATTAGCGCTTGAGAAACTAAAAAACGAAAACCCAAAAACAACACGTTTGTACGAAAATGTGGGTGCTATTTATTATCAAATTGGAGATTATAACAACGCAATTTTTTATTTTAATGAAGGTGTGAAATTAGGGACATCAAATTCTATACATATGCGAATGGCAAAAGCATATGACCGTATTGGGAAATCAAAAAAAGCCATTAAAATTTATGAAGTAATTGTCCAAAATGATTCAACTAATTTAATTGCCGCTAATTCTTTAGGGAAACTTTACATCAATAATTCTAGACCTGTGAGTGCAGAAAAAACATATAGGTATTTAATTAAACAAGATTCGTTAAATCCAAATTTTCAATATCAATTAGGAAATTCATTGATGAAAAAGGGTGGAAAATTTGAAATGGTAGATTATTTTTTAAAAGCCTATGAATTAGATTCTTTACACTCTAAAAGTGTGTATAGATTAGCGGAATTTTATAAGGATATTAAAGACAAAGATTCTACTTTACTGTTTATAGATAAAGGATTGGAAATTTCGCCCAACGATATTAACTTTTTGCAGCTAAAAGCCAACTTTTCTTATACATCTAAAGAGTATGAATTGGCATTGGTGCATTTGAAAAAACTCATGCATTTAAATTACAAGACCAAAAATATTTATGATATGGTTGGTATGTCCTTTTCAAAATTAGAAAAATTAGATTCCGCAAAAATATATTTTAATAAAGCACTGCGTGTTGAACGTATGGATTCAAAAATTTTATTTAGGATTGCAAAAATATATCATCAACAAGACAGTCTAAAAAAAGCAACGTTTTATGCGGGAATGTCGATTTATGGGTTGAAGCCAGATTTTGATAAAGAATATTATTTTTTAGGCATACTGCAAAAAGAAGCAGGTGAATTAAATCCTGCAATACAAAGTTTTGAAAAAGCATATCAGAATAACCATGGGAATTATAAAGCATTATTTGAATTGGCATTTGCTTCGGAGTTGTATTATAAGGATAAAAAGATAGCGTTGAAACATTATCAAAACTATAAGGAAAAATTCAAATCTAAAGATGAAGAATACACGAGCTTTGTGAATAGCAAAATAAAACACTTAAAAACAGCACTCTTTATGGAAGGTGAAAAAGTAAAATAACATTAGTGAATCTACTATTTCTTGCCATTCCTGAAAACATAAACCGCTATAATAGAGTCTATTGATAAATAATTTTCATGTTTGTAATGCAAAATATTTTGAAATTAAAACACATAACATAGTTGAAGAATTGACAGGCATTTAAAAATAGTTGTTCATGATGATGGAGAAGGTTTTAATTTGAAAGATGTATCTAAAAGATGGTTTAGGATTAAGTCAAATTACAGTCAGAGTTAAGGTAATGAAAGGATATTTGTAATAAAATCGTATAAAAATACAGGAACTCAATTTTTATTGATCTGCCTATTCCAAAATAATAACGTATTTTCACACTGTTAATCAAACTGATGTTACAGCGTATTTTTTGTTTCTTATTTTGTGGAGTTTTATTAGTTTCATGTGAGTTTTTTCAAAAGAAAGAATTACCAAATAACGCTGTGATTGATACAGTTATCGATTTTAACTCGGTTGATTCTTTTCCATTATTTCCTTCTTGTGAAACAATTCCTTCAGAGGATAAACAACGTATTTGTTCGCAAATTAAATTGTCTGAACACATGTATGCATCATTAGTTAATTTAGAAATTGCTACTACAAAAAAAATAAATGATACAATTTTTGTAAAATTACATATTGATGCCTTAGGAAAGGTTACGATAATAAATTTCAACACCTCTGAATTTTTATCAAATCAACTGCCAAAATTAGATAGTTTAATGCAGCATAGTGTTTCTAGTTTACCAAATCTAAAACCTGCAATTAAAAGAGGAATCCCCGTAGCAACTGAATTTACATTGCCAATTATTGTTAGAAATTAAAATTGGTTTTGAAACTTTACATCACCTTGAACTTGTATCAGGGTCTCATTATTATTAAAGTTTTGATGAGATTCTTCGACAGGCTCAGAATAACAAAATCATTAGCTAGTTTTTTACTCATTCAACATCGCCCACAACTTATCTTTTAACTCAACAAGCCCTTTTTGTGTAATTGCTGATATGAACAAATGAGGAATATTATACTCATTACAAATAGTAGTCCGAAAAATCAGGTTTAATAATTTGAAAACTATCAATTAGGATATTTTTAAATTCTTCTTGTTTCCAGATTTCTTTATCTAGAGAATCAATTACATTTTCTCTAAAATCTTCAAGCTTGAGATAGAATTTTCCAAAGCCGTTCAATAATATTTAGGTTAGGCGAATACGGTGGTAGAAATTTCAAAATTATTTTTGGTTGCTGTTCAAGAAATTCTTTGACTACTATTGAATGATAATATCTTGCATTATCTAAGATTATGTATTTTTCCTTCTTTCTGTTTTTCTAGTATAAGAGCAACAAGGCAATCATAGTTTGACTATTAATTCGCTGACCTTCCACATAAGATTAACGTTTTTGTTTTCAAATTAAGCGCTCCATTTATATTTTTTATAGGTATTCGTGATGTGCTTCGCAGTTCCCAACGGCTTTTATAAAGTTCATTGATTGTGTTACACGACCATTTTAGATGATTCGTTATGAGTTCCATAACTTGCTCGTTCTTTTCATCCCAAATTGCTATTCTTCGTAATTTTTTGGGGTATTTCTCTTTTGTTTTCCTGTTAATTCTATCACCTCGTCTTTTAAAATGTGATGATGTCGATTTTCAGGCAACTCATTTTCTTTTACTACAGTGAATTTTAGGTTCTTTTGTGTCTAATAACAAAAAACACCTTATTGCTGTCCCAAAGGTTTAGCAAATAGAAATCATTATAAAACCTATCAGCAACGATAACACTCAGCGCTATTAAAGGGATCTCGTAAGCCCCTTTGTTATCAGCCGTTTTGCCGTCGGTAATGTTGACATATGTAGGAAGATTCCCATCAAAATCAAGTAAGGTATGTAATTTTACTGCGCCTTTTTTAGTCTTGTATTTTGCCCAATCAAATAAGGATAAGCACAAACTTATTG
>CAZUFO010000147.1:0-673 GCA_964619615.1 uncultured Lutibacter sp.
TAGGTATTGCAATTTTTTTATTATTATCTTCAATATTATTATGGTTCTTGTTTCAGCAACGCCAAAAACGAAAGAATCAAGAAATAGTAACCCTTAAAAGAGAACATAAAATAAAGGCTCTTGAAAGTTTAATTAAAGGCGAAGAAAAAGAACGTTTACGTATCGCTAAAGAATTGCATGATGGTGTAAATGGCAATTTATCGGCAATAAAATACAAACTTACATCAATGCAAGAAATGAGTAATAAAATTATTAATGAAGCTGTAGAAATGATTGACAAATCTTGTAAACAAGTACGTGCTATTTCACATAATTTAATTCCTCCTTCTTTAGAAAGTTTTAATTTAGTTGAAGCTTCAGAAGAATATTGCCTGAATATGAATGATATACATTCCCAACAAATCAATTTTCAATATATAGGAGAAGAGGTTTTAATATCTAAAAATGCTGAAATTAATATCTTTAGAACTATTCAAGAATTGGTAACAAATAGCATCAAACATGCAGAAGCTGCTGAAATTAATGTGCAGATGAGTTATCGAAAAAACACTATTCAACTTACTGTTGAAGATAATGGAAAAGGGTTTGATAAAAGTAACGTTAAAATAAATGGTATAGGCTTAAAAAATGTACAATCCAGAATTGATTATTTACACGCAACAGTAAATTTAAT
>CAZUFO010000147.1:685-3382 GCA_964619615.1 uncultured Lutibacter sp.
GCACATCGTATGCCATAGAAATTGATACAAATAAACTCAATGACAACTAAATTAGCCATAACAGACGATCATGAAATGGTGCTTCAAGGCATTACGTTTATGTTTTCTAAAACATCAGAAATAAAAGTAGTTGCAACTTATAAAAATGCTGCCGAAACACTTGCTAACTTGCATAAAGACAAGCCAGATGTATTGTTGTTAGATATTAATTTACCAGACATAAATGGAATTGATTTAAGTAAACAATTATTGAAAAAATTTCCGAATTTAAAAATTATAGCACTTACTAATTTTGAAGATACCTCATTTGTAAAACGCATGCTAAAAAATGGAGTACATGGCTATTTACTAAAAAATACAGATAAAATTGAACTTATTGAAGCTTTAAAAACAGTACTTTCTGGAGGATTTTTTTTACAAAAAGATATTCATAAAAAATTACTAAGACAAACAGCACGCAAAACATTAAATAATAACCTGTCCCCAAAACTAACAAGACGAGAGCACGATGTGCTTGTAGCAATTTCAGAAGAATTAACCACACAACAAATTTCCGAAAAACTATTCATTAGCCCAAAAACAGTCGAAACACACCGCATGAATATTATGAGCAAATTAGGCGCAAAAAATAGTGTTGGTATTGTTAAAATTGCGATTGAAAAAGAGTTGTTATAAGATATTCCGCTTAACTTAATCAATACAATCTTCATTTATCAAAATAAAATAACTACTTTTGCGCTTTCAAAAAAAGAAGTATGCAATCTATTAGAAACATCGCTATTATAGCACACGTTGATCACGGAAAAACAACATTGGTTGACAAAATTATTGATCAAGCAAAAATCTTAGACGATCGTAAAGTACGTACAGATTTATTATTAGATAATAATGATTTAGAACGAGAACGTGGAATTACAATTCTTTCGAAAAATGTTTCTATTAATTACAAGGATGTAAAAATAAATGTAATTGATACGCCTGGGCATGCTGATTTTGGTGGTGAAGTTGAACGTGTACTTAAAATGGCAGACGGTGTTTTATTATTGGTTGATGCTTTTGAAGGACCAATGCCGCAAACAAGATTTGTTTTAGGAAAAGCGTTGGAATTAGGATTAACACCAATTGTAGTAGTAAATAAAGTAGATAAAGAAAACTGTACACCAGATATAGTACATGAAAAAGTTTTTGATTTAATGTTTGCTCTAGATGCAACAGAAGAACAATTAGATTTTGCAACTATATATGGTTCAGCCAAAAATGGTTGGATGAGTACAGATTGGAAACAACCAACAGATAATATTATTCCATTATTGGATGCTGTTATTAAACATATACCAGAAGCACCTTATAGAGAAGGATCTCCACAAATGCAAATCACAGCCTTAGATTTTTCATCTTTCACAGGAAGAATTGCAGTAGGAAGAGTTTTTAGAGGAGATTTAGAAGAAAACAAAGATTATATGCTTTGTAAAGCAGATGGTGCTACTAAAAAAGTTAGAATTAAAGAATTGCATGTTTTTGAAGGAATGGGTAAAGCCAAAGTTTCAAAAGTAAGAAGTGGTGATATATGCGCGATTACAGGAATTGATGGTTTTGAAATTGGTGATACTATTGCTGATATTGAAAACCCTGAAGCATTACCAAGAATACAAGTAGATCAACCAACAATGAGTATGTTGTTTACAATAAACAATTCGCCTTTCTTCGGAAAAGAAGGTAAATTTGTAACTTCTCGTCATTTACGTGATCGTTTATTTAAAGAATTAGAAAAGAATTTAGCTTTAAAAGTTAAGACTACAGACTCTGAAGATAAGTTTACAGTATTTGGACGTGGCGTTTTACACCTATCTGTTTTAATTGAAACAATGAGAAGAGAAGGATACGAACTACAAGTTGGTAGACCACAAGTAATTATTAAAGATATTGATGGGGTTAAGAGCGAGCCTTATGAAACATTAGTTGTTGATGTTCCAGAAGAAGCATCAAGTAAAGTAATTAATTTAGTTTCTTTAAGAAAAGGAGACTTGTTAATTATGGAGCCTAAAGGTGATTTACAACATTTAGAATTTACAATTCCTTCAAGAGGATTGATTGGTTTACGAAACAAAATGCTAACAGCAACTTCAGGTACTGCTATCATAAATCATAACTTTGATAAGTTTGGCCCTTATAAAGGAGATTTTAATGATGTTATTAATGGAGCGCTAATTTCAGCAGAAGCAGGAAAAGCTACTGCTTATTCTATAGATAAACTTGGAGATAGAGGTGTTTTCTTTATAGACATTAACCAAGAAATATATAAGGGTCAAGTTGTAGGTGAAAATAATAGGCAAGATGATATGTCTATAAACCTTACAAAAGGTAAAAAACTTACAAACGTTCGTAAATCAGGAACAGATACCGCAGTTAATATTGCACCTAAAAGAGAATTTTCTTTAGAGGAATGTATGGAGTTTATTAAAAATGATGAGTATTTAGAAGTAACCCCTTTGAGTTTGAGAATGCGAAAAATCAATTTCAAATAAAGTTTTCATCATATTTTATATGCAAAACACCTCATTTGAGGTGTTTTTCAATTTATATTTCTATCAAAGGCAAATTTATTGCCGTATTGAATAACTGTTAATGACGTTAATTTAGAGAGTATTCTTGTCTTAAAACCTTGAAATGATTTAGCATAATTACGTCGTATCATAA
>CAZUFO010000148.1:0-3070 GCA_964619615.1 uncultured Lutibacter sp.
TGATTAAATCTGCGAAAAATCATAGTCAATCTGTGTCATCAGCGTTCTATTTTTAAACATTAGTATTATTTTAATAAAACCAATAGAAATATTTTATATTTTTGCCACTAAATAATTTTCACCTTATGAATAAATACATACTCCTAGTTGCTGGGATTCTTTTAATTACAGCATGTAAATCAAATAAAAAACTAACTTCAGCAGAATTAACATCTGACTCAATTTTAATCACTAAATATGCGAATTCCATTACAGAAAGTGATGTGAAAAAACACGTTTTTACGTTAGCTTCTGATGAATTTGAAGGGAGAAGAACTGGTGAAAAAGGGCAGAAAATGGCTGCTGAATATTTAGTAAATGAATATAAAGGTTTTGGTTTAACAGGTAATCATTTAACAAATAATTATTTTCAAATTGTACCTATTGAAGCTTTGAAAACAAAATCGAAATTCCCACCATTAAATGCTTCTGAAAATATTATTGCTTTTATTAAAGGTGCTGAAAAACCAAACGAAATAATAATAATTTCTTCACATTATGACCATGAAGGAATTAAAGATGATCTGATTTATAACGGTGCCGATGATAATGCTTCAGGAACCGCCGCAGTGTTAGAAATAGCTCAAGCTTTTGCAAAAGCAAAAAAAGAAGGACATGGTCCAAAAAGATCTATGTTATTTATCAATTTTACTGGTGAAGAAAAAGGATTGCTTGGCTCAAAATATTTTTCAGAAAATTCCATTTATCCATTAGAAAACATTGTAGCTGGATTAAATATTGATATGATTGGTCGTTCTGGAAAAGAACGCCCTAACGACACCAATTATGTCTATGTAATTGGTGCAGATAGACTTAGTACTGAATTGCATGAAATTAACGAACAAGCAAATAACAAATATGTGAATCTAGATTTAGATTACACCTATAATGCTGAAGACGATAAAAACAGATTTTACTACAGGTCAGATCATTATAACTTGGCAAAACATAATATTCCAATTATATTTTATTTTAATGGTGTTCATGAAGATTATCATAAACCAACGGATACGGCAGATAAAATAAATATAGAATTACTAACTAAACGTGCAAAATTAATTTTTTATACCGCTTGGGAACTTGCAAATAGAGAAGACAGAATACTTGTTGATAAACCTGTAGAAATAGATTTAATGCAAAACTCTAAATAGTAATTCTTTCAAAATATCTCCTGGAGGCAGTGCATTTGCTCCTACTCCTTTGCTTTTTACATCAGCATCTCGAAGAAAACCAATTACCTGCGAAACTTTTCGCATAGGGTAATTTCTTCCTGCAGTTTGATAATCCTGAATAAAATAAGGGTTTACTTTTAATGCCTTTGCTGCACTCCCTTTAGATTTATCTTTCAAACCATGAAACAATAATAACTTGGTGAAATAAGTATTTAATATTGAAATTGTTACAACTAACGGATGACTTTTTTGATTGTGTGCAAAATAATTAATAATCTGATTTGCTTTTAACACTTGTTTTTCACCAATTGCTTTTTGCAATTCAAAATTATTAAAGTCTTTACTTATCCCTATATTCTCTTCAATAAGTTTGGGTGTTATTTCGCTATTTTCAGGAGTAATAATCATCAACTTATTTAGCTCATTTGCTATTCTACTCAAATCATTTCCTAAAAACTCAACCAGCATTTGAGTCGCTTTTGGCTTTATCTCATATTTTTTACCTGCCAAAACTCTTCGAATCCAATCTCCAACCTGATTGTCATATAACTTCTTACTTTCAAAAAGTAATCCGTTTTTAGAAATTATCTTTGCTAACTTTTTACGTTTATCTAAAGTTTTGTATTTATAACACAAAACCAAAATTGTTGTTGGTTGTGGGTTTTCAGCATAATCAACCAAGTTCTCAATAGTTCTAGAAAGTTCTTGGGCTTCTTTAACAATAATCACCTGCTTTTCGGCCATCATTGGGTAGCGTTTTGCATTCGAAACAATTTCTTCAACAGAAACATCTCTACCGTATAAAACCATCTGATTAAAGCCTTTTTCTTCTTCTGATAAAATAGAAGTTTCAATACATTCCGAAATTTTATCAATATAATAAGGCTCTTCTCCCATCAAAAAATAAACGGGACTCACATTACCTGCTTTTATAGCTGCAACTATTTGTTTGACATCTGTCATAAATCAATAAAATTTATCATTTTTGTTGTATGCAAAAATTGAATTTACCTTCGTATCAATTCAAACTCAAAAGTAGCGAAAATAAGCAACTTATTTTTGATATTATTCGAAAAAAATATGTGGTATTAACTCCAGAAGAATGGGTGCGCCAAAACTTTGTACACTACTTAATTAACGAAAAAAATTATCCTATTTCATTAATTTCTGTTGAAAAGCAATTGCTAATAAATTCTAGAAAGAAACGGTTCGACATCCTTATTTTTAATACAGATGGGAAACCTGATATTATAGTTGAATGTAAAGCACCTTCAATTAAAATTACACAGGATACTTTTGATCAAATTGCGAGATACAATATGAAATTAAACGCAAACTATTTAATTGTTACCAATGGGTTGACGCATTACTTTTGCAAATTAGACCCCAAAAACAAACAATACTTATTTTTAAAAGACATCAAACCTTTTTAAACCTATTAAAAACGTGCCTTTTAACTCCAAAATAAAATTAGTACCAATCTTTTAAAACACAAATAAATATAGTACATTTGCAGACTAATATTATTATTATTTTTCAATGAAAAACGGAACAGTAAAATTCTTCAATGAATCTAAAGGATTTGGATTCATCATCGAAGACGATTCAAAAGACGAATACTTCGTGCACATTTCAGGTCTAGTAGATAGAGTAAATGAAGGTGACGCAGTAGAATTTGAGTTAAAAGAAGGTAAAAAAGGTTTAAACGCAGTAAACGTTAAAGCAATTTAATATAACTCAACTTTTTTAAAGAACAAGTCTGTACCGAGTACAGGCTTTTTTTTGTGCCTATTTTTTGTTTCTGCTTGACTTTCTCATAAAAAAACACGAGATTCGCTTATCAATCGATATAATCAATT
>CAZUFO010000149.1:0-2763 GCA_964619615.1 uncultured Lutibacter sp.
ACCCTTATGGGCCAAAGACATTTCGCCAGGAACAGGAATTTTACCTCCTCCTGTTATGGCTGCCACCGTGCAATTATGGTGAGGCGCTCTGAACCTGCGCCTGCGCCAATTATTGATAGAAAATGGTTCGTGACCTGTTACAATATAATTAGCACCAGCTCCATCTTGTATTCTAAATGCTGGCATTGGTGTTGATTTTGGGTTTCTAAAATCTTCAAAATGTGTCCAGCCAATTTGAAATTTGTTTGTAACATTATCTTCAAATGTTGAATTTAATTCAACTAAAAACGAATTAATTTTATTGTTGATTTGATATCCAGCATTTTCAAATTGTAAAATTTGAGAATTTGGACCTCTAAAACCTAATGCTGTTGGATGTGCATTTTTATCTTTAGAAGCATCTAAAAAATTATATACAAAAGCCAAACGATGATTTTCGTTTACATTCCAATCTAATTTAAAAAGTCCTTTTGTCGAATTCGATCCATGGATATAACCTTCATATTCTCCTGGATCATAACCAATACTTCTTAATAGCGTTTGTACTTCCATTAAATCAGATTCTGAAACTCTAGATTCATTAATAGCTCCTGAGCCAGTATTTGGTGCCCACGTTTGACCTAAATCTGTACGCTCATCTTTTTCGAAATTTGCAAAGAAGAACAATTTGTTTTTAATTATTGGTCCTCCAACACTAACACCATATTGTGTTTGCTCTAATTTAGGAACAAATATATCTTCGCCTTTTATTTTACCGCCCGTTAAATTTTCATTTCTAAAATAACCATATACAGTACCTGAAACCTTATTGGTTCCACTTTTTGTAACTGCATTAACTGACGCTCCAGTGAACCCAGATAACGAAACATCATAAGGAGCTCTTGAAACTGAAATTTGCTCAATAGCATCTAATGAAACTGGTTGTGCATCAGTTTGCCCACCAGGTGTTGCGGCATCTAACCCGAAAGGGTTATTGAAAATAGAACCATCTAACGTAAAGTTGTTAAACTGATCGTTTGCTCCACCAAAAGAACCTCCAGAAGCTGTAGGGTCTAATCTTGTAAAGTCAGAAGCAGATCTAGAAATGGTTGGTAATTTTGTTAATTCACGTTTACCTATACTTGTTTCCGCTCCAGTCCTACTATTATTAAAAGTAGAACTTTTTGTTGAGTTAATTACAATTTCTTCTAGTTGTTGACTATCGTTTACCATTTGTACATTTAAATCAAATGCCGAGCCTAAATCTAAATACACATCTGTATATTCAATTGTTTGATAACCAATAAAACTGATGGTTATAGTATAAGGTCCACCAACCCGTAAGTTTGGTAAGTTAAACCTTCCTCCATCAAGTGTCATAGTTCCAGAGGTTGTTCCTGTTGGCGTGTGTAGCGCTATTACATTTGCACCAAATAACCCAGCACCAGTTTCATCATTTACAACTCCTTGAATTTTTGAAGTAGTAACTTGAGAAAAACTAATTGTTGCTATAAAGACAGAAACAAAAAACGATAAAAATATTTTTTTCTTCATGTTGTTAAAAATGTGTTTGTTAAATTAATTTGTTAATATTTTGAAGGAACTAAAGTAAAAAAAAGAGCTCACAAAACGTGAGCTCTTTATATAATTATTAACAATTTATGTTAACTATTTTGCTTCTGCAACAACTTCAAAAGTCAAGTCTACAATAACTGCTCTGTGTAAACGAACGGCAGCATTATACTTTCCTAAACGTTTTACATTACCACCTTCAACTTTAATGAATTTTTTATCAATGTTTTGACCTGATTTTTCAATAGCCGTTGCCACATCAATATTATTTACAGATCCAAATAACTTAGATCCTTCACCAGTTTTTGCTGTTATTTTAATCTCTAATGCTTTTAAAGCATCTGCGATTTTAGTTGCATCTTTAATTAACTTTTCTTCTTTAAATGCACGTTGCTTTAAAGTTTCAGCCAATACTTTTTTTGCTGAGATCGTTGCTAAAATAGCAACTCCTTGAGGGATCAAAAAATTACGTCCGTAACCATTCTTTACAATAACTAGGTCATCTTTAAATCCTACGTTTTCTACGTCTTGTTTTAATATTAGTTCCATGTCTCCTCTATATTATTTTAATAAATCTCCAACATATGGCATTAACGCTAAATGACGTGCTCTTTTAATTGCAACTGACACTTTACGTTGATATTTTAATGAAGTACCTGTTAAACGTCTTGGTAGAATTTTACCTTGTTCATTTACTAAATACATTAAAAAATCTGCATCTTTATAATCGATGTATTTGATACCGTTTTTCTTAAAACGACAATATTTCGCTTCTTTTTTAGTATCAATATCTAGCGGAGTTAGGTACCTAACGTCACCTTGCTTTCCTCCTTTTGCTGATTGTTCTATACTTGCCATATCGCTTATTTTTTAGGAGATTTAACGCGTGCTTTTCTTTTTACGGCCCAAGCAGCAGCATGTTTGTCTAATTTTACTGTCAAATAACGCATAACGCTATCATCTCTTCTGAATTCAAGTTCAAATGCAGCTAAGGCTTCACCGTCAACTTTGTATTCTAATAAGTGGTAAAAACCACTCTTTTTGTGTTGGATTGGATACGCTAATTTTTTTAAGCCCCAATCCTCTTTGTGTATCATTTCGGCACCTTTGGAAACAAGATAGTCCTCGAACTTCTTTACTGCTTCCTTTATCTGAGTATCAGATAAAACGGGATTCAAAATGAAAACAGTTTCGTAATGATTCATAATTAAT